>JAUHYJ010000036.1 GCA_030425785.1 Acidimicrobiia bacterium
CCGAGGTGCGCACCGTGGAGGGCTTCGACGAGGACGCGCTGATGACGCGCCTCCGCGCCGCCTTCAAGGCGCACCACGCGCTGCAATGCGGCTTCTGCACCCCCGGCATGCTGGCAACGGCCTATGACATCGTGCGCCGGCTCCCCGAGACGATCCGTTTCGAACGGCCCCACACCATCGCACCGCCGCTGGTGTGGCGCCGGTTCCTCGTGCTCGCGACGGTCGCGGTGTGCGCGAACTTCTTCGTCGCACCCGCGAGCTTCTTCCAGAACCGCTACCTCCGGGAGGTGCGCGGCTTCGACGCCAGCACGATCGCCGCCTTCACGCTCATCACGGCCACGCCGGCCGCGCTCGGCCTCATCGTCGGCGGGCGCCTCGCCGACATCAAGGGTCGTCGGCTGCTCATCGCGATCGCCATCCCGATCGCGACGCTGCTCGTCCTGGGCTCGTTCGTCGTCGACGGCGCGCCCATGTGGCTGTCGGCGTTCGGCGGCGGCTTCGTCGGCGGCATCGCCTACCCGGCGCTCGCCGTGTACCGCGCCGAGTTGTTCCCGACCGGCAACCGGGGCAAGGCCGCCGGCATGCTGACCGCCTCGGCGTTGCTCGGCGGCATCGGCGGCCTGCTGCTCGTCGGCGCGCTCCTCGACGGAGGGTGGAACTACGGCCAGGTGATCGGCGTCGTCGCGCTCGGCCAGCTCGTCGTCGTGCTGTTCGTGCTCACCCAGTTCCCCGAGACGGCTCACCGCACGCTCGAGGACATCAACCCCGAAGACGCCCCCGCCACCGCGTGACGCCGGGGAGATGGCCCGTCAGAGGATGCGGGTGAGGAAGTCGACGACGGCGCCCGCGATCGTGTGGTCGGCGCCCTTGAGGTCGTGGCCCTTGCCGTCGACGAACAGGTGCTGCACCTTCGCCTTCCGCGGCATCGTGGCCGTCCACTGTCGGATCTCGTCGGGAGTACCGAACGTGTCCTTCGTGCCCGAGACGAACAGGGTCGGCACCGAGATGTCGGGCAGGTGCTCGACCCGCAACCGGTCGGGCTTGCCGGGCGGGTGCAGGGGATAGCTGATCAGCACGAGGCCCCGCAGGTTCGCCGGTGGATCCTCGCCGTCGACACCGGCGGCGATCATCGAGCACATCCGGCCCCCCATCGACCGGCCGCCCATCACGAGCGGCTCGTCGGCGGTGAGGTCGAGCGCGGCCAGATCGTCGCGGATCGACGCGAGCAGCTTGGGTGCGCGATCGGGCGCCTTGCGGCCCTCCCTGCGGTAGGGGAAGTCGGACCGCACGCATCGCACCGGCGCCACCCAGCGCTCGATCGCCTCCAACGAGGGGTGGGACGAGTCCGAGCCGGCACCCGGGTAGAGCAGGAGCGTCACGCCGTCCGCTCCGCGTGCAGGATCCGGCGTGCCTCGTTCAGATCGAGGATCGCCTTGCTGGCGTCGAGCGCCTCGCCGCCGTGATCCGGGTGGACGTCGCGCATCCGCTGCCGGTAGCGCTTCGTGATCTCGCGCTTGGACGGCAGCTCGCCGTCCGGAGCGAACCCGAGCAGTTCGAGTGCCCAGCCGCGCGGATCGGCGAGCGAGGCCAGCGCCGACGACGACGCCCCTGCGAGGTGCGCGATCAGGGCGGGGCCGATGGGGCCGCGCCAGGCCAGCGCCTTGGTGAGCAGCGGCGCGACCCGGCGGCGGTGCTCGGGAGCGAGCCGCTCGACGGCGTACACGGCGCCGAGCACCATCGCCAGGTCGGACCCCTGCGTCCCGAACTCGAAGTCGAGGTCGTCGCCCTCGCCGAGCAACCGGTGGGTACTGCGTGCGAGCCCGTGCTGGTCGACCTGGAAGCGGTGCCGCAGGCGGGGCTGCACGATGCGGTGGCCGTGCTCGATCTCACGGATCAATCGGCCGACGTCGGCCTGCAGGTCGCTGTCGACGTCGGGAGCATGCCGGGCGACGACCGCCCCGAGCAACAGCCCGCCGAACCCCGGAGCGGGGTCGACCGGCAGCACGAGATTGCCGAGCGACAGCCGTCGTGTCGGTTGCGCACGGCGGGTGTGGAAGATCTCGAGTTCGGCGAGCAGCATCTGGGCGATCGTCGGCCCCTCAGACCCAGGGACGGCAGACGCCGTGCAGCTGTGTCGCCGCCTCGCGGAGCTCGTCGGGCTCGGAGCCCGCCTCGAACGCTGCGACCAGCTGTTGTGCCGCCGCCACCATCGCCGCCCACGATCGAACCGCCAGGCCGAACGGCGGGGCGTCCGGTGCCAGCTGCGGTACGACGGCGAACAGCTGCTCGCGTGCCGGCCCGTTCGCCGGGTCGCGTCGGAGCCGGTCGGCCGAGCTGTAGAGCGTCTGAAGTGCGCCGTCGGGCGCCTCGGCGGCCTCGTCGATCGAGGCGACCTCACCGGCCTCGATGGCGTCGAGCAGGTCGTCGACGACGTGCTCGGCGTCCTCGGCCACCAGCAGGGTCATCCCCTGCCACAGGTGCGGGATCTCGGCCTCGACCAGCGACTCCTTCAGCAGTTCGATGTCGGCGTACGGCCATTCGTCGAGCCCGAACTCGGTCGAGGCGTCGCCCTCGAGCAGCGGGACCGGGAACGGACCGATCTCGGCCTCGAGCGCGTCGAACAACGCATCGACCGCGTCCTCGATCTGCTCGGGGACGACGAGCTCCTCGCCTTCCCAGACGTGGGGAACGCCCTGTTCGGCGAGCGTCTCGGCCAGCTCGGCCCGCTGGTCGATGCTCCAGCCCGTGAGGTTGTAGTGGACCTTCGTCTGCTCGGGGTCGTTGGGGTCGAAGTCGACGTCGAACGCGGGCGGCGCGCCTGCCGCGACCTCGTTCGAGTCCTCCTCGCCCTCGCCGCCCGACCTGTTCAGGATGGCCATGAGCGCACGCTACCGCCGCCGTTCACCACATCTCGGGCGAAACCTCCTTGGAACCGTGTCGGCCGGTCTGTCATCGTGTGTCCACCCGACGACGAGAGGAGGACCAACATGCTGATGAACACGCCCATCCAGACGGCGACGCCGAACACCAACGGCACCGGCGCGGTCCTCGCGCTCGCGCCCGGTACGGGCGGACCGATCGCATCGCTCCGCACCGTCGACGTGTTCGACGCCTGAGCGGCGCCCGTCCACCGTCCCGACGCCGTCACCGCGGCGATTCCCGCGCCCGACGCGCCCGCGCCACCCTCGCGCCCTCGGCGCGCCCTCATCCCACCCGATCACCATCCAACCAACACCCAACCAGCAAGAAAGGACATGGTCATGTACCAAGTCATGCATCCCGACGTGTGCCGCCAGATCGCCGCGGAGCGGCGCTGCGAGCTCGAGCGGAACGCGCAGGTCGCGCGGATCGCCCGGTTCGCCCGTGCCCAACGGCGTGCCGAGCGGCATCGCTATCGGTCTCGCCAACGGCACCGATAGCCACGTCACGACAGCAACACGACCACGACCGTTCGCGTGAGGGTCGGCCCGGCAGTGCCGGTCCGGTCCTCGCGCGATCGTCGCGTCCGGGGCGCGTTCAGGCCGAGTCGCGGACGATACGGCAGTTGTCGGAGACGAACTCGACCCGGCCGATGTCGTCGACGGTGCGATCGACGAACCCCTGGAGGAAGCAGAGCAACCGGAACACGTCGGTGAAGTTCGACGCGACACCGACCGAGATCCGGATCCCGGCGACGAGCGTGTCGTGGTCGGCGAGCATCCGCTCGCGCAGGTCGAGGAACGAGACCGGCGTCGAGCGACCGAAGAACGGGCGCATGTCGTCGGCGTGCAGGCCGTGGGCGACCTCGCCCGCGCCCGGATTGCAGAAGCACCCCGTTCGCAGTGAGATGTTGACCCGGTTCGCCAACTCCTCGACCCGGCGATCGTCGATCGGCCGGCCGTCGGCGTCGTGCATGACGAACGTGATCGTCCCGCCACGGTCGGCCACGTCGGTCGGGCCGAGCACCGTCACCACGGGCCGCCCGGTCGAGTGCCGCAGGCCCACCAGCGCCTCGAGCAACCAGTCGGTGAGCGCGAGCACCCGGTCGTGGATCGTGTCGATGCCGACACGCTCGATGTGGTCGATGCCGGTCGCCACCGCCGGGATGTTGAGGTAGTCGACGGTGCCGTCCTCGAACCCCGCCTCGTCGTCGTGGAGATAGTGGCCGTCGCCCTGCACCGACGCGATGGTGATCGTGCCACCGGCGAACCACGGCCGCTCGAGCGCCGAGCGGCGGGCTCGTCGGATCAGCAGGCAGCCGATGCCGGTCGGGAAGCCGAACATCTTGTAGAACGAGAAGCTCGCGAAGTCGGGGTTGATCACCGAGGCGTCGAAGCGGTTCGTCGGTGCGAACGCCGCCGCGTCGACGAGCACGTCCCACCCGTGATCGTGGGCCTCGTCGACCAGGTCGAGCGGGTGCTGGACGCCCGAGTAGTTCGACTGGGCCGGGAAGGCGAGCAGGTTGTACGCCGACGGATCGGCCGCCCCGAGCTCGGCGGTCATCGCCGCACGGTCGAGTCGCAGCTCCGGCGCGACCACCGGCACGTAGGTGACCGAGGCCCCCT
The DNA here is from genome assembly GCA_030425785.1 of Acidimicrobiia bacterium. Lineage (GTDB taxonomy): Bacteria > Actinomycetota > Acidimicrobiia > Acidimicrobiales > Ilumatobacteraceae > Ilumatobacter. Next base: position 4,545 of record JAUHYJ010000036.1, read on the forward strand.
TGCGGCGCGCGAACTCGCGAATGCCGTTCACGGAGTTGTGGTTGTCGAACGTCAATGCGAAGCGCCCGCCGGGCGCGAAGCGGTACGACTCGCCGACCAGCCGCAATGCCCCGCTCGCGTTCGGCGTGAACACCACGAGGTACTCGTCGGGATCGGCGCCGAGGAACTCACCGACGCGTCGCCGAGCGCCCTCGACCAGTTCGGTCATCGCGAGCGAAGTGGGATTGTTCGAGTGCGGGTTGCCGAGCACCTGCGAACGGAGGAGCGCTGCGTGCGCCTCGATCTGTGACTCGGCGTGCAGGCCGCCGCCGGTGTAGTCGAGGTACACCTGGTCGAGCGCGTCGAGCCGGCCGTACTCGGCGGCCCGCAGCGCCGCCACCGCGCCCGTGTCGAACTCGGGGTGCCGACGTTCGAACGCCTGCCGGGCCACCGGGAGCCGCCCGGGTTCGTAGCCGAGCGTGTCGTCCATGGTCATCCCGGCACCTCCGTCGTCGGTGTGCTCGTCGGTGTCGTCGGTGGCTCGCCAGCCTGCACCGTCACGACGCCGACCCTAACGTCCCGCGCCGGCCGCGGCACACGGGCCCGCCCGGAGATGCGTGTCACCTCCGGATCGGCCACTACCGTGATGACCATGCCGAACCCCGGAGCGCAACGACCCGATCGCAACCTCGCCATGGAACTCGTCCGCGTCACCGAGTCGGCCGCACTGGCGGCCGCCCGCTGGGTGGGGCGCGCGAACAAGGAGGGCGCCGACGCCGCCGCCGTCGACGCGATGCGGCTCAGCCTCTCGTCGGTGCAGATGGACGGCGTCGTCGTCATCGGAGAGGGCGAGAAGGACGAGGCCCCGATGCTGTACAACGGCGAGCAAGTGGGCGACGGCAACGACCCGCAGGTCGACGTGGCGGTCGACCCGATCGACGGTACGACGCTGACGGCCAAGGGTCTCAACAACGCACTGTCGGTCATCGCCGTGAGCGAGCGTGGCTCGATGCTCGATCCCGGGCCGTCGTTCTACATGAACAAGATCGCCGTCGGCCCCGAGTGTGTCGGCGCGATCGACATCACGGCCAGCCCAACGCAGAACCTGCGCTGGATCGCGAAGTCGAAGCAGGAGAGCGTCCGTGACCTCACGGCCGTCATCCTCGACCGCCCTCGACACGCCGAGCTGATCGACGAGGTCCGCGCCAGCGGCGCACGGATCCGTCTCATCAACGACGGCGACATCTACGGCGCGATCGCGAGTGCGTGGCCCGACGCCGGCGTCGACGTCCTGTTCGGGATCGGCGGCACGCCCGAAGCCGTCATCACGGCAGCCGCACTCAAGGCGATGGGCGGTGAGCTGCAGGCGCAGTTCGACCCACAGTCCGATGCCGAGCGCACCGCGATGTCCGACGCCCAGATGGATCTCGACCGCGTCTACTCCCAGGACGAGCTCGTCCAGGGCGACAACTGCTTCTTCGCGGCCACGGGCCTCACCGACGGCCAGTTGCTCCGCGGGGTGCGGTTCGACGCGCGCGGCGCCCGCACGCAGAGCCTCGTCATGCGCTCGCGCAGCGGCACGGTGCGGTTCATCGATGCGCGGCATCGCGTCCGCAAGCTGCAAGAGTTCTCCGCCATCGACTACACGTGAGACGGTCCGGTTCGCCCGATCGCTGCGTTCCGTCTCGCCGCTCGTTGTCCGAAGACAACTCGGGCGCGGCGCGCCTTGCGCTCGAACGAACCGATCCCGTCTCACCGAGCTGATTCGCGACTCGGAGCGCGCTCGGTCGGTGGGGCGGTTCAGGTCGCAGCGTCTCCGCCAAGGGCGGTGCGGGCGGCTCGGGTGGATTCGTTCCCGAAGGTGCACAGGATCACGTGCTCCGGGCGTTCGTGGGTGGCCTGCCAGGCTCGGATCTCGCGGACGGCGATCCGGGCGGCGTCATCGGGCGGGTAGCCGTAGACGCCGGTGCTGATCGCCGGGAACGCGACGGACTCGGCGCCGAGTCGTTCGGCGGCGGCGAGGCTGCGTCGGTAGCAGCTCGCCAGGAGGTCGGCCTCGCCGTGCCCGCCGCCCCGCCACACCGGACCGACGGTGTGGATCACCCAGCGGGCCGGCAGTCGATGACCGCCCGTCACCTTGGCGTCGCCGGTGTCGCAGCCGCCGAGCGTTCGGCACTCGGCGAGCAGCTCGGGTCCGGCCGCCCGGTGGATCGCCCCGTCGACGCCACCACCGCCGAGCAGCGACTCGTTGGCGGCGTTGACGATCGCGTCGACCTCGAGCGAGGTGATGTCGGCCTCGACGACCTCGATCGGGTTCATCGCTGCTGCGCCCTCCCCCTCGCCTGAATCGCCGCACGGTCGGCGGCGAGTTCGTCGGGGTCGAACTCGGACGCGGCCCACGCGCGGGAGAACCGCCGCTCGGCATCGATCGCCGGCTCGTCAGCGGGTGCGGCCGCCGCTCGGTACGCCGCCTTGATGCCGGCGAGGCCGCGCACCGGGACGGACGCCATGTCGGCGGCGAGGGCGCGGGCTCGTTCGAGCAGCTGCTCGTGCGGCACGACCTCGTTGACGAGACCCCAGGCGAGGGCCGTGGCCGCGTCGACGTAGTTCCCGGTGAAGCTCATCTGCCTCGCGCGCCGGATGCCGATCGCCTGTGGCAGCAGCACCGTGAGCCCCCACCCCGGCATCACACCGACCCGAGCGTGGGTGTCGGCGAACCTGGCGCGGTCGCTGGCGACCAGGACATCGCATCCGAGCGCGAGCTCGAAGCCACCGGTCACGGCGACGCCGTTGATCGCACCGATGAGCGGCTTGGTCAGCGAGCCGAAGGGCATCGGCGAGGCGTCCGGGTCGGCCGAGAGCCCCGACGTGCCCAGTTCCTTCAGGTCGAGCCCCGCGCAGAACGCCGGATCGGCACCGGTGAGGATGATGACCCGGACGGCGTCGTCGGCGTCGAGCTCGCGCAGCCGCGCCGGGATCGCACGACGGAGCTCCGCGTTGAGCGCGTTGCGGGCGTCGGGCCGGTTCATCGTCACGACGGCGACACCGCCGACGACGTCGGTGAGCAAGAGGTCGGTCATGTCGCCATCGTCGCGGCTGGCGATGGTCGCGTCCGACCCGAGCCGGGTCAACCGCGCTGGACGAGCCCGGACACCTTGCGCCGCAACCATCGCGGCGTCACGCTCGTCGCCGCCGCCATCAGCTGGTACTGCAGCCCAGGGACGACGATCGCGCGGTTCGCCACGACCCCCTCGAGGCCCGCACGCGCGACCTCGACCGGCGTCGTCCAGGCCATCCCGGGAAAGCGGTCGGCGTACTGCTCGGTGTTGCTGACGCGCTGGAACTCGGTCCGGGTGAGGCCCGGGCACAGGGCGGTGACGTGCACGTCCGAGGGCCCCGCCTCTTCGTGCAGGCTCTCGGTGAGGCTGGTCACGTAGGCCTTGGTCGCTGCGTACACCGCCAGCCGTGGCGCCGGCTGGAAGCTCGCGACGCTCGACACGTTGAGCAGCCAGCCGCGCCCGCGAGGCACCATCGCCGCGAGCGCCGCATGGCTCAGCCGGGTCAGGGCACCGACGTTGAGGTCGATCTCGGTCGCCAGGCGATCGGGGTCGAGCTCGGCGAACTCGCCGGTCGTGCCGAAGCCGGCGTTGTTCACGACCAGGTCGATCGGGTCGTCGGCGTCGCCGATGCGGGCAGCGACCCGGTCGAGGTCGCCCGGGTCCGTCAGGTCGGCCGGCAGCGGCTCGATCAGATCGTGATGGCGTGCAAGGTCGGCGAGGCGGTCCTCACGTCGTGCGACGACGAGCGTGCGGACACCGGCGTCGGCCAGCATCTCGGCCATCGTCTCACCGATGCCCGACGAGGCGCCCGTGACGAGCGCGGTGGCGAACGGAAGGTCCATGCCGGCGACGCTAGCGAGACGCCGGCGTCGCCGTCACTCGCCCCCGAGCGCCTCGGGGTCGACGCCGCAGGTCGCCATGCCGGCGACGAAGGCGTCGAAGGCGGCCTCCTGGGTCGCCTCGTCGGCGGTGTCGAGGTCGAGGAGTTCGCCACCCTCGACGGCAGCGTCGAGGCCGATCGCGTCGATGATCTCCGTGGCGAGGCACTCGGCGTCGGACTCCGGCATGCCGGTCAGGACCGCGATCTCACCGGCGATCGCCGTCACGGCGAGCCCGGCGTCGGCGCTCGCACCTTCGTCGGCGCTCGCACCCTCGTCGGCGCTCGCATCCTCGTCGGTGTCGGCACCGGCATCGGCCGGTGCGAACGGGACGGTCAACGCCTCGAGCGCGCCCGGCGCTCCGGTCAGGATGAGGTGGGTCCGCGTGCCGGGGCCACCCTCGACGGTGAACGGACCACCGACCGGCTCGGTGCACTCCTGGTCCTGATTGTCGAACAGCAGCACGTCGACCGAGTCACCGCCGTAGGTCCAGGCGGGCACCTGGTTGCCACCGACGAGGATGTTCGGCTGGTCGCCCTCGATGCAGCCGAGCGTGCCGTCGAAACCGAGCCGCATCCCGAAGTCGTTGTCGGTGACGTCGATCGATGTCACCTCGAAGAGCCCGGTATCGGCGACGGGCGCTCGCATGGCATTCCCCGACGTCGACGTCCCGTCGTGGTTCTCCCACAGGTCGAACGCCGCCGGCGCGCCGTCGGCATCATGGAGGACGACCGTATGGTGTGGCCCGTCCGACTCGAACGGGCTGAGGTTGGCGATGATGTGCGGACACGTCGCGACACACTCGGGGTCACCCCCCGGCGTCGTGATCACGAGCGTGCCGTCGGCCGGCGGCGTCACGAACTCGGTGACCGCCATCGGAGCCACGCCGACCTCGAGCCCGAACGCCTGCACGAAGCCCTGCGTCCGGCCGTACACGTCGACCGGCTCGTCGAGCAGGTTGACCACCCGGTACTCGTACGGACCCGGCTCGTAGGTCGTCTCGTCCACGGTCTCGTCCGCCGGCTCGTCGGTGGCCGCCTCCGTCTCGACGGCCGACTCGGTGGTCGTCGCCACCTCGCCGTCGTCGGCCGGTTCGGCTGCCGGCGTCTCGGTCGTCGCCGCCGTCTCGGCGGGCGGGTCGGCCGCGACGTCGCTCGAGTCGTCGTCGCCACCACAGGCGCTCACGACGAGGGCCAGACCGATCACCGTCGCGCCGGCGCGACGGCGCGAAGCATTCATCCGTTGCATGGTGCTTCCATCGACATCCGGCGGGCCCGACTGAAGCCCGATCGGTCGACCCGACCGGCTCAGCGCCCCGGGTGACCCCGGGAGGCGGTCAGACGCCGACGCCGGCCGCGTTCAGACGTGCGTGCGCACGACCGAGCGCGCTGATCGCCTCGGCATCGTGCTCGTGGCGCAGCACGCCCTCGGCGCGTTCCTTCGCTGCCCGGGCACGCTCGATGTCGATCTGACTGCCGAGCTCCGCGGCGTCGGAGAGGATCGAGACCTTGTTGCTGCTCACCTCGACGAAGCCGCCGTGCACGGCGATGTCTTCGCTGGTGCCGTCGGCGAGGAACACCCGCGTGTGGCACTCGGTGAGTGCACCGAGGAACGCGGCGTGTCCCGGCTGGAACGCGATCTCGCCACCGCCGAGGGTGCGCGTGATCACCATCGTCGCCTCGCCGGAGTAGAGCACCTGCTCCGGCGACACGACCTCGACCTTCATCGGATCAGCCATGACGATCTCCCGTCAGCTCGAACGCCCGGATCACGAACCCTGCAGCGCCTTGGCCTTCGCCAGCACCTGCTCGAGGCTGCCGACGTTCAGGAACGCCTGCTCGGGGATGTCGTCGACCTCACCCTGCAGGATCTTCTCGAACGACTCGACCGTCTCGTCGATCGGCACGAACTCGCCGTCGAGGCCGGTGAAGACCTTGGCGACGAAGAACGGCTGCGACAGGAACCGCTGGATCTTGCGGGCCCGGTTGACCGTCAGGCGGTCCTCGTCGGAGAGCTCGTCGAGACCGAGGATGGCGATGATGTCCTGCAGCTCCTTGTAGCGCTGCAACGTCTCCTGGACGCCACGGGCGATGTTGTAGTGGTGCTCGCCGACGACCTCGGGTGTGAGGATCGTCGAGGTCGACGCGAGCGGGTCGACCGCCGGGTAGATGCCGAGCGCCGCCACCTGGCGGGAGAGCTCGGTCGTCGCGTCGAGGTGCGTGAACGTCGTGAACGGCGCCGGGTCGGTGTAGTCGTCGGCGGGCACGTACACGGCCTGCAGCGAGGTGATCGACCGGCCGCGGGTCGAGGTGATGCGCTCCTGCAGCTGGCCCATCTCGTCGGACAGCGTGGGCTGGTAGCCCACCGCCGACGGCATGCGGCCGAGCAGCGTCGACACCTCGGAACCGGCCTGCACGAAGCGGAAGATGTTGTCGACGAACAGGAGCACGTCCTGGTTCTGGACGTCACGGAAGTACTCCGCCATGGTCAGGGCGGACAACGCGACGCGCAGGCGCACGCCCGGCGGCTCGTCCATCTGGCCGAACACGAGGGCGGCCTTCTCGAACACGCCCGACTCCATCATCTCGAGACGGAGGTCGGTGCCCTCACGGGTGCGCTCGCCGACGCCGGCGAACACCGACACACCACCGTGCTGCGAGGCGACACGGTTGATCATCTCGGTGATGAGCACGGTCTTGCCGACGCCGGCGCCACCGAACAGGCCGATCTTGCCACCGGCGACGTACGGGGTCAGCAGGTCGATGACCTTGATGCCCGTGGGGAACACGCGAGCCGACGGCTCGAGGGCGTCGAACGACGGCGCCTCACGGTGGATCTCCCACCGCTCCATCTGGTCGAAGCCCTCGGGCTCCTCGTCGAGCGCCTCACCCCACACGTTCCAGACGTGACCGAGCACCTTGTCGCCGACGGGCACCTGGATGCCGTGCCCGAGGTTGCGCACCGCGGTGCCGCGCTTCAGGCCGTCGGTCGGCTTCAGGCAGACCGCGCGGACACGGCCGTGGCCGAGCTGCTGCGCCACCTCGGCGAGCACCTGCTGGGTCTCGCCCTCGATCTCGACGTCGAACTCGACGGCGGTGTTGAGCTCGGGCAGCGAGCCGGTCGGGAACTCGACGTCGATCACCGGGCCGGCGATGCCGACGACTCGGCCGTCCTGCAGTTGGTTGTCGGTCATGGTCATGACTCGTGGGTCTCCTGGTGTGTGCGATCGGTGGTGTTCGTGGGTGGCGACAGCGGGTCAGTCCCGCATGCTCGGGGGCAATTGGAACCCCTGCGCCTCGGCGGCCTCGGCGGTGGTGAACCAGACCTCGGCGACGGTGCGCTCGTAGAACGGGGAATGGGGCGGGTGGTACAGCATCGAGTCGGCGTTGCCCTTGATGGGGAACCCGTCGGGCATGCTGTCGTCGGGCAGCGCGGCGCGGCTCTGCGGGCCGAACGGCGCCTCGGGGCGCTCGGCTGTGATGGTCGTCGAACCGGCGTTGGCCGTCTCGTCGGGGCCGGTCGCGATCGACGCGACGCCCTGGACATCACCGGTGGGCGTGACCGGCGGGGCCGGTGTGCCCTGTGGCGACCCGCCGAAGGCGGCGTCGAGGTCGAGCTCGACGTAGCGGACGGCCTGCTCGCTCCCCGACCCGAGCGCCTCGGCACCACCGACGATCTCCATGATCTCGGTGGTGATCGACGCCTGGCGGGCCCGGTTCATCGTGATGCTGAGCGACTTGATCAGCTCCTCGGCGTTGTCGGTCGCGGCCTTCATCGCCCGCTGGCGGAAGGCGTGCTCGGACGCCGCCGCGTTGAGGAGTGCGGCGTAGATGCGCGCCTCGACGTAGCGCGGCAGGAGGGTGTCGAGGATGGTCGACGGGTCGGGCTCGAACTCGTAGTCGGAGCCGGTGCCGTCGGTCGACCCCGCCTTGCCGTCACCACCGGCGACCGTGTCGGTCGACAGCGGTACCAGCGGACGCAGGACGACTTCCTGCGAGCCGGGCGAGATGAAGCGGGTGTAGACCAGCTCGACCTTGTCGACGTGACCGCTCGCGTACAACTCGACGACGTGCTGGCCGATCGCCTTGGCGTCGTCGTACGACGGTGCGTCGCTGAACCCCTGGAACGCCTTGCCGAGTCGGTACTCGCGGAAGCGGAAGTACGACTCGGCCTTCTTGCCGACCGGGATGATCTCGTAGCCCTTGCCGTCGACGACGTCGGCCTTGATCTCACCCTCGGCGGCACGCTGGACGCCGGCGTTGTAGCCGCCGCACAGGCCACGATCGGCCGTGATGACGACGTAGCAGGTGTTCTTGACCTCGGGGCGCCCGGTGAGCAGCGGCGAATCGGAGCTCGCGTAGACGCTCTCGCCCCCGTCGCTGCGCACCTTGATCGCGCCCAGGTCGTCGAGGTCGCGGCTCACGGTGGCCTGGGTCGCTGCG
>JAUHYJ010000037.1 GCA_030425785.1 Acidimicrobiia bacterium
CTGGGCGCCCAGGAACATCGACACGAAGCCCGGCTCGTCGTTCACCACCATGGCGATGCGGTCGCCGACCTCGAGCCCGAGGTCGGTGAGGGCGCACTGCATCCGTTGCGCGTCCGCGAGCGCCTCCGCGTACGTGATCGACCGACCTCGATGTCGGATCGCGACGCGATCGCCGCGACCTTCGTCGATGTGCCGGTCGAGCAGCCACGCGGCCGCGTTGTACTGCGTCATGTCGATTGCCCCCTCCGGTCACGACGAGGGGTCGTCCCCCTCGGTGACATCACAGCTTGACGTATTCGAAGTCGACCGGCTTCTGGTGGATACCCGTCGACGGCGGCGCGACCCATCCAGCCATCTTGCCCGGCTCGGTGACGCCGTGCTGCAGCGACTTGACGTGCGCCTTGTCGGCGTCGGTCGGCAGCCAGTCGCTGACGTTCGCATGCCACTCGACGTCGGAGATCATCCGGCCGTCCGGCGTGACGTGCCGGCCGCGGAACGTGCCGACGTTGCGGTGGAAGCCGACGTGCGGCAGTGCGAACTGCCGGTCGACACCCGCCTCGGCGAGGGCGCGGTTCCAGCGGTCGACGCCCTTCTGGCAGTCGACGGCGTAGTCCTCGCGGAGCGTCTCGTTCAGGGCGGCGAGTTGGGTGACCTCGCGCGCGCCGATGCCCTCGTCGGTCGCCTCGGGCACGTGCCGGTACGCCGTCTTCAACAGATGGTCGTCGTCGCGCTTCTCCTCCTGGAAGCGGCCCTTCAGGCCGGCGGCGAAGTAGTTGGCGGCGTTGGTCGACGTCTCGGCGCCGAACAGGTCGAGCGACACCGAGAAGTGGAAGTTGATGTACTTCTGCAACACGTCGAGGTTGATGCCGCCGTACGGGTGCACGTCGTCGGTGTCGTGCTCGCGCATCAGTTCGAGGGTGCGCTGCACCACGCGACCGACGCCGGTGGCGCCGACGAACATGTGGTGCGCCTCCTCTTTCAGCATGAAGTCGCAGGTGCGGCTGAGCGGGTCGAACGCCGACTCGCGCAGCGAGGCGAGCTGGTACTTGCCGTCGCGGTCGGTGAAGTACGTGAACATGTAGAACGACAGCCAGTCCGGCGTCTCTTCGTTGAACGCCCCGAGGATGCGCGGGTTGTCGGCGTCGCCCGAGTGCCGTTCGAGCATCTCGTCGGCCTCGTCACGACCGTCCCGGCCGAAGTAGCGGTGGAGCAGGTACACCATCGCCCACAGGTGACGGCCCTCTTCGACGTTCACCTGGAACAGGTTGCGCATGTCGTACAGCGACGGCGCCGTCTTGCTGAGATGGCGCTGCTGCTCGACCGATGCGGGCTCGGTGTCGCCCTGCACGACGATCAGACGCCGCAGGTCGGCGCGGTACTCGCCGGGCACGTCCTGCCAGACGTCGTCGCCCTTGTGGTCACCGAACGCGATCTTGCGATCGGGTTCCGGCTCGGCGAGGAAGATGCCCCAGCGATAGTCGGGCATCGACACGTGGTCGAAGTTCGCCCACCCCTCGCGCCCGACGTCGATCGCGGTGCGCAGGTACACCGGGTTGTCCTTGAACGCGGCGGGGCCGAGCTCTTCCCACCAGCGGAGGTACTTGGGCAGCCACCCCTCGAGCGCGCGCTGGAGTCGGCGGTCGTCGGCGAGCCCGACGTTGTTCGGGATCTTGGCGTCGATGTCGACGGTCGTCATGATGGACCTCCTTCTGTGACGGGTGGTGCCTGGCACCACCCGTCACACGCGGTGCTTGTCGAAGTTGGGGCGGGAGCCGGTGCCGAACCTGCGGAGTGCACCGTCGGGACCGACGGCGTTCGGTCGCTGGAAGATCCAGTTCTGCCAGGCGGTGAGGCGGGCGAAGATCTTCGTCTCCATGGTCTCGGGCCCGACGAACCGATGGTTCGCCTCCATCCCCGTGAGGGCGTCGGGCGAGAAGCTGGCGCGCTCTTCGATCATGACGGGGATCTCGTCCTCCCAGTCGAGATCGTCGAGCGCGGCGGTGATCAGGCCGGCGTCGGCGGCCTCGTCGGCGAGCAGCGACTTGCCGACGACCGATTCGGCGACCGCCAGGTCGTCGTCGCAGCCCCAGAAGCGACTGGCGAGGCGCGACAACCCGTTGGACATCGGGAACCAACTCTGGTTCGCGGCACTCAGCCGGAACGTGGCGGCCGGTAGCGCACCGTCGTGCTCGTCGTCGTGCCACGTGCCGGCGAGCATGTACGACCGATCGGCGGCGAGGGACACCTCGGCCAGGACGCCGGCGAAGCACGAGCCGGGCTCGATCAACGCGAACAGCGATCGGGCGGACAGGTCGAGCCGCTTGAGCACCCGGGTCCAGTAGAGGCGGGTCTCGCGGGCGAGCCAGTGGTCGTCGGCGAGCACCACCTCGGCGGCGAGCACGGCATCGGCATCGCCCTCGGTGCGCAACAGCCACGTGCCGACCTCGGCCTCGTTGAACCGGAGGTGCAGCATCGCGTCGTCGAACTGGCGGGCGGCGGCGATCATCCATGCCGCCGCACCTGCGTCGGCGAGCGCGGCGCCCGTCTCGGGCTGGACGCCGTGTGGGGAGCGGATGACGATCGACGCCGATCCGGTGTCGCGGTCGATGGTGACCGTGACGTACTCGTAGCCGATCGTGTCGCCGTCGATCGTGCGGTCGATCGGGGTCAGCTCGACGCCCGCGGCGTCGTCGGGACGATCGGAGGCAGCGACGTAGTGCGCGGCCCGCGTGGCCACGAGCTCGTCGAACCGGGTCGCCGACGCGACGTCGTCGACGAGCCGCCACTCGACCGCCTGCTTGCCCTTGATGCCCTCGGTCCGCGTCGCGAACTCGTCGGCGCGGTCCTTACGGACATGGCGCTTGTCGACGACCCGCGTGAGGCCGCCGGTCCCCGGCAGCACGGCCAGCAACGGCACCTCCGGCAACGACACGGCGCTCGCACGGTCGTCGACCAGCAGGATCTCCTCGCACGCCAGCGCCAGCTCGTAGCCACCGCCCGCAGCGGTGCCGTTGACCGCCGCGATGTAGGTCTGGCCCGAGTGGGCCGACGCGTCCTCGATCGAGTTGCGGGTCTCGTTGGTGAACTTGCAGAAGTTGACCTTGTGTGCGTGCGTCGACCCCGCCAGCATCTGGATGTTCGCGCCGGCGCAGAAGATCTTGTCGAGGCCACCGGTGACCACGACCGCCTTGACCTCCGGGTGCTCGAACCGCAACCGCTGCACGATGTCGTACAGCTCGATGTCGACGCCGAGGTCGTACGAGTTGGTCTTGAGCTGGTAGTCGTCACGCAGTCCGCCGTCGGGGTCGACGTCCATCTTCAGGGTCGCGACCGAGCCCTCGACGTCGAGTTGCCAGTGTCGGTAGCTGTCGGGTTCGACGCGACAGTCGATGAAGATCTCGCTCACGAACGCCCCTTCGTGTCAGTTCATGGTGCGGCGGTCATGATGGGAAGACGCCGTCCACGACATTCTACATCCTCGACACGAGTCGTCAAGTAGTTGTAGAATAACGGTGATGGCCGGCGGGCGAGCACCCCACGCCCGACACGACGCCTCCGAGACGACTGCGGTGACATGACGACGATCGACGACCTGACGAGCCGCCACTCCGGCGCCACCTCACTGCTGCTCACGATGCTCGGCGAGTTCGTGCGACCCGCCGACGGCGCCGTCTGGACCTCGACGATCGTCGCCGGACTCGAGACGGTGGGCATCACCGAACGCAACGCACGCCAGGCCGTCGCCCGGCTCGGCGAGCAGGGCATCGTCGAGCCCGAGCGGATCGGCCGCCGGACGCGTTGGCACCTCACGACCGCCGGTGCCCTCCTGCTCGGCACGGGCGCCGAGCGGATCTACTCGTTCGGTCGGCGGGCCGACGACTGGGACGGCACCTGGCTCCTCGTGATCTGTTCGATCCCCGAGACACAACGGGCGGTCCGCCATCGCTTCCGGACCCAGCTCACGTTCGAGGGGTTCGGCTTCCTCGCGCCGACCATCGCGGTGTCACCGCACGTCGATCGCGAGAAGGCGGCCAACGACATCATCGCTGCGCTCGACCTGGCCGACTCCGCCGTGACCTTCGTCGCGTCGAGTGGGTCGCTCACCCCCGATCGCACCATCCTGGCGAACGCATGGGACCTCGACGACCTCGCCGCACGGTACGACGAGTTCGTCCGGCGGTTCGGGGAGCACCACGCGGCTCCCGAATCGGGCGACGCAGCCTTCGGCGACATCGTGCTGCTCGTCGACACGTGGCGACGGTTCCCCTTCGCCGACCCCGAGTTGCCGAGCGAGCTGCTCCCCGCCGGCTGGATCGGCGCCCGCGCCCATGCCGTCTTCGATGCGCGGCGCGAGGCACAGCGGGCGGCCGCCGTGACGTGGTACGAGAGCTGCGAGGCAGCCGCCTCGTGACACCGCTGCGGTCGTGACCGAGCCTCAGCCGGCCATGATCGCGTGCACGACCGGTTCGAGTCGGCGGGCCAACGCCGCTCCGGTCGCGTTGTCGTCCTCGATCACCAGATAGGCGCCGTAGCCGTCGTCGAGGTCGAGCCACGGCACCGAGCCGTAGGCACCGGGGTCGCTGATCCGGCCGGTCGTCCGGTCGACTCGCCAGCCCATGCCGTAGCCGATGTTGCTCGCCCCGGCGTCGCCGTACGTCGCGCCGACGCGGTCGTCGTGCATCCGATCGATCGCCGACGCCGACACGACCCGGCCGCCCGGGCACGCTCCCCCGCGCAGGTGCAACAGCAGGAGTCGGGCGTAGTCCGGTGCGTCGATGAACGCACCGCCTTCGATGTTGGGGTTCGCGGTCGACTCGAGTTCGCCCGGTCCGAACTCGTCGGGATATCGGCCGAAGCCGCCGCCGGCTGCCACGTGGTTGCCGAACCCGAGCGAGTCGACGCGGCAGGGCTCGACATAGATGTCGTCGATCAGTTCCGACCACGTCGAACCGGACACCGCCTCGGCGACCGCGCCTGCGACCTGCCATTGCACGCCGCCGTAGCGGAACCGGCTGTCGGGCCGGACGACGTCGGCGTCGTCGTCCGGCGTCGTGAACACCACGGCGGCGCACGCCTCGAGCTCGTCGCCCGGATCGAACTGGCACCCGTACGGGCCGTAGCTCGGATCGTCGAGCAAGCCGACCAGACCCGAGCTGTTCGAGAGCAGCTGGGCCACGGTGACATCGGGGTTGCCCGACCCCCACTCGACCGCGTCCGCGACCGGTGCGTCGATGTCCAGCAGGCCGTCCTCGTCGAGCCGGAGCAGCACCCCGGCGCTGATCATCTTCGACGAGGACGCGATGAACGACACCCGTTCGGCGTCGAACTCGCCCCAGTACCCCTCGTACACGATGCCGTCGTCACGATCGACCACGATGAAGCCGGCACCGTCGAGCCCCTCGTCGTCGACGAACTCGCGCACGACCGGATCGATCGCCGAGAAGTCGCCCGGCGACGGCTCGACGGCCGATCGGCGGGCGTCGTCGCCACACGCGGCCGCGCCGACAGCGACCAGCACGGCGGAGACCAGCCGCGCGTTGCGGAGCAGGTCGGGGCGCACGTCAGCCGGTCATGATCTCGTGCAGGAGCGGTTCGAGCTCCGACATCAGCCCGCCGACGGCCGACCCGTCGGCCTCGACCACGAGGTACGCGCCGTAGCCGTCGTCGAGGTCGAGCCACGGTGTGGCCCCGTAGGCGCCGGGGTCGCGGATCCGGCCGGTCTCGCGATCGACCCACCACCCCATGCCGTAGCCCGGGTTGCTCGGCCCGGCCTCGCCGTACGCCGCGAGCACCCGGTCCTCGTGCATCCGGTCGACGGCCGCTGCGGACATGACCCGTCCGTCGGGGCACTCGCCACCACGGAGGTGCATCAGCAGCAGTTGGGCATAGTCGGGCGCGTCGATGTAGGCGCCGCCCTCCATGTGCGGGTTCTCGGTCGGTTCGAGCGCCTCGACGTCGAAGTTCGACGGGTAGGTGAAGCCGCCGGCGTCGAACCAGTGATTGGTGAAGCCGAGCGACTCGACGCCGCACGGCTGGACGTAGATCTCGTCGATCAGCTGCGACCACGACCTACCCGACACCGTCTCGGCGACCGCTCCGGCGACCTGCCACTGCACGCCGCCGTACCGGTACTCGGTGTCGGGCGGGACGATGTCAGCGTCGTCGTCGGGCGTCGTGAACGCCTCCTCGCCGCACTCCTCGAGCTCACGCTCGGCGAGGAACTGGCAGACATACGGTGGGTAGGCGGGGTTCGGGCCGAGCCCGACGAGACCCGAGCTGTTCGACACCAGCTGGGCGACGGTGATGTCGGGGTTGCCCGACCCCCACTCGACCGCATCGGCAACCGGGGCGTCGATGTCGAGCAGGCCATCGTCGTGGAGCTTCATGAGCACGCCGGCCGTGATCATCTTCGACGACGACGCGATGAGCGACACGCGGTCGGCGTCGAACTCGCCCCAGTACTCCTCGTACACGATGCCGTCGTCGCGATCGACCACGACGAGCCCGGCGCCGTTCAGACCCTGTTCGTCGACGTGGTCGGCGACGAGCGGACCGATCGCCGAGAAGTCGCGCCCGCCTGCGGCGACCGTGGTCGGTGTGATCGTGGCCGGTGTGATCGTGGTCGGTGTGATCGTGGCCGGTGTGATCGTGGTCGGTGCGATCGTGGTCGGTGCGATCGTCGTCGCGCTCGTTGCGGGTTCCGTCGTCGCGGGCATCGTCGTCGCTGGTGGCGCCCCGGTGGTCGACGCCGATGACGAGGGCGTCGCAGCCTCGATGGCCGGGTCGGCCGGGTCGTCGCTGCATGCGGCGGCCACGAGCGCGAGCACAATCACGGAAGACCCGAGTCGAAGCATCGTGCACTTCTATCGCAGACAGCTCCGGCCGACGACGCGGGCCGCCGAGTGATCATCTGACTAAAGTCAGAGAAATGTCCGACGTGGAGCTGACGCTGCGCCGATTCAACCGGTCGTTCACCCAGCGCATCGGGGTGCTCGACAGCTCGTTCCTCGGTTCCGGGCGTCCCCTCGGCGAGGCCCGGCTCCTGTTCGAGATCGGCGCCGCCGAGCGTGTGACGACGCTCGAGCTCCGACACCGGCTCGGCCTCGACTCGGGGTACCTGAGCCGATTGTTGCGCGCCCTCGAGTCGGATGAGCTCGTCGTCGTCGCCCCCGATCCGGACGACGGCCGACGGCGCGTCGTCGACCTGACGGCGGCCGGTCGGCAGGCCTGGGACGAGCTCGACGCGCGGTCCGACGAACTGGCGACCGCGCTCGTGTCGCCGCTCACCGAACGGCAGCGGGCCGAGCTCGACCGTGCACTCGAGACGGCGCGTCGCCTGCTCGAGGCCGCGACCGTGCGGTTCGACGTCGTCGACCCCGAGTCGACCGACGCGGTCACGGCGATGTCGACCTACTTCGCCGAGCTCGACGAGCGCTTCACCGGCGGGTTCGACCCGGGCGACACCCTCACGGCCGACGCCGAGTCGATGCGGGCACCCCACGGCCGGTTCGTCGTCGCACGCGCGGACGCAACCGTCGTCGCGTGCGGCGGCATCGTCCGGATCGACGACGACACCGCCGAGATCAAGCGGATGTGGGTGGCCGAGGGTTGGCGCGGCCTCGGCCTGGGCGGCCGGATGCTCGCCGATCTCGAGCACCGCATCGAGGCGATGGGCGCCGCCCGCATCGTGCTCGACACGAACGCCGTCCTGACCGAGGCGATCACCATGTACGAGCGGCACGGCTACCGGCCGACCGACCGCTACAACGACAACCCGTACGCACAGCGCTGGTTCACCAAGCCATGCCGCAGCTGATCACCCCACCGCAACGCCGTCGTCCGATCACGCGAGCACGAACTACAACGACAACCCGTACGCACAGCGCTGGTTCACCAAGCCGTGCCGCAGCTGATCACCACCGCAACGCCGTCGTCCGATCACGCGAGCACGAGCTGGACGAGTCGGCAGTGGCGCTCGAGGAACGCGGCCTCGCAATAGGCGAAGTAGAACCGCCACAGACGCTGGAATCGCTCGTCGAGGCCGAGGGCTGCGACCTCGTCGATGCGTTCGTCGAAGGTCGCGCGCCAGCGGCGCAGCGTCTCGGCGTAGTGCTCGGTCAGATCGTCGACCCGGGCGACCCGCAACGACGTCGCCCGTTCGGCCGACGCCTCGATCGCCGCCACCGAGGGCAGGAAGCCGTTCGGGAACACGAAGCGGCGGATGAAGTCCTCGGTGTTCTTGGCGCGTTCCCACCGGTCGTCGGGGAGGCAGATCGCCTGCAGCGCGACCCGACCACCGGGGCGCAGCGACCGCTCGATCGTGGCGAAGTACTCGTCGTAGTCGCGCCAGTCGACCGCCTCGATCATCTCGATCGACACGACATGGTCATAGCTGCCGCTGAGGTCACGCCAGTCGTCACCGAGCAGGGTCACCCGGTCGGCGAGCCCTGCGGCGTCGACCCGGGCGGTCGCCTCGGCGAGCTGCTCTTCGGAGATGGTCGTCGTCGTGACCCGGGCGCTGCGTTGGCCGGCCGCTCGGATGGCCATGCCGCCCCAGCCGGTGCCGATCTCGAGCAGGTGATCGCCGGCCTCGACGCCGAGCAGATCGAGCAGCCGGTCGTACTTGTGGCGGCTCGCGTCGGCGAGCGACATCTCGTCCGCGGCGAACACCGCCGACGAGTACGTCATCGTCTCGTCCAAGAAGAGCTCGAAGAACGAGTTGCCGATGTCGTAGTGGGTGCCGATGTCCTCGCGATTGCGCTCACGGGTGGCGCGTGGGAGGCGTCGGCGAACGGCGTCGGTGACCGGTCCGGCGGCTCGCTGTACCCGGTTGCGGAGCCGGTCGATCGTGGCCAGGTTCCGGATCGCGAACTGCACGACGGCCACGGGGTCGTCGCTCGTCCACCAGCCCTCGAGGTAGCCGCGGCCGAGACCGATCGAGCCCTCCCGGACGATCGCCGCGTACGCGCGCTCGTCGGTGACGGTGACGTGCGCGACGATCTCGACCTCGTCGAGGTGCTCGGCGCCGTAGTGACGTCGCACCTCGGCGCGATGCCCGGGCCGCTCGTCGACGACCAGGCGTTCGCACCTCGCGCGAGACAGCAGGGCTCGGGCCGCCGCGGCGGCGATGCGGGTCGTGGGGCCCGGGCGCGTCGCCACGTCGCGATCGACGTGGCGGAGCAACCGCTCGGCACGGACGACCCGCGCCGGGCCGTCGCCGGCCGCCGGTTCGACGTCGAGATGGCTGATGTCGGGGAGGTCGATGGTGGTCATGACGCGGAGGAACGCTTTCGGGGGTGGGGGACGAACGGCACCCGCTTCAGCCAGAGGCGCAACGCCTCCCAGTGGATGCCGGCGGAGACACGGTGGGACGACAGGGGGCGGCGCCGCAGTGTGGCACCGAGCTGCGCCCGATCGGCGGGACGGCGATCGACCCGCAGGGCGGTCGACACGATGGGCTCGTCGGCCTCGGGCGCGACGACGTCGATGCCGAGCTCGACCCGGACGCCGTCGTGGCGCAGGCGGACGTCGTAGCGATACCCCTCGTGGAGGAACGGTGAGACGTGCAGCACCTTGTCGGTCGTCGAGACCAGGTGATCGCCGTCACGACGGAGCACGATCGGATAGCGGTGGCGCTCCTTCCAGGGGGTGTTCGTGACCTCGAGCACGGCCGCGACCGGGTCGGCACCGGCGACCGCAGGATCATCGGCGTCGTTGTCGGTGTCGACGTCCCACACCAGGTAGACCGTGATCGGGTTGAACAGCCACCCCCACCTGCGGACTTGGGTGAGCATCCGCACCGGACCGGCCGGACGGCGACCGAGCGCGTCGGTCACGTCGCGGCGCGCCGCATCGACCAGCGAACCGGTCGAGTCGGTGCCGTAGTCCTGCCGCCGGAACCGTGCGGGAGCGGGTCGGCGGGCCGACCAGAGCGGGTGCCCGGCGCAGAGCTCGTCGGGTCGGTCGGGATCGAGCCACACGTAGGCGACGTCCTGGGTGAACTCGTGCACCGTCGGCCGCGATCGGCGGTGCCACACCTCGCCGTCGCACACGGCCGCGCGTCCGGGCAGGAGCGGAGAGCACGGCGCGACGGTCGACGGCGGCGTCAACACGTCGACCATGATCGCGGATGCCATCGAGGTCACCCTCCGATCGACGTCTGGTCGGATGTGCCGGCCGACGCAGGACCGACGGTCGAGTGCGGCCAGTCGACACCGATCCGGTGGCAGACCCGGAGACCCGACACCATCCCGTCCTCGTGGAAGCCGTAGCCCCACCAGGCACCACAGAAGTGAACCCGATCGGCGCCGTCGATCTCGTCGAAGTGCGTCTGGGCCTCGACCGCGTCGGCGTCGAACACCGGGTGGGCGTACTCCGTCGACATCAACACCGTCGACGGGTCGATGTGCTCGTCGCTGTTCAGGCTGACCAGGTAGCGCCGGCTGCCCGGCAGGTGCTGCAGCGCCGTCATGTCGTACGTGAGCGTGGCCTCGCGTTGGGCCGCGTCCCGACGGTCGTAGTTCCACGCCGACCACGCCCGCTCGACAGGCGGCAGCAAGGACGTGTCGGTGTGCAGGGTCGCACGGTTCGGCTGGTAGCCGACCGCACCGAGCACCTTCTGCTCGACCGGGGACGCATCGGCGAGCATCGCCAGCGCCTGATCGCTGTGGGTGGCGAGCACGACGCGGTCGAATCGCTGGACCCGGCCGAGCGACGACACGAGGACGCCGTTCGAGTCGCGACAGATCGACGTGACCGGCGACGAGGTGCGGATCTCGCCGGGGAAGCGGCGGGCGATCGCGTCGACGTACACGCGACTGCCCCCGGGGATCGTGCGCCATTGCGGGCGATCGCCGACGCTGAGCAGGCCGTGGTGGTCGAGGAATCGGAACAGACTCCTGGCCGGGAACTCGGCGAACCGTGACGGATCGGACGACCAGACGGCGGCGCCCATCGGGATCAGGTGGAGGTCGACGAACTCGTCCGACAGGCCGAGGTCGTCGAGCACGTCTGCGAGCGACCGCTCGTCGGCCGGGTCGTCGAGCACGGCCCGCGCCGCACGATAGAAGCGCGGCACGTCGCGCAGGATCCGCCACATGGCCGGGCGAACGACGTTCCGACGCTGCGCGAACATCGTGTTCGGGTTGGTCGCCCGGTACGCGAGCCCATGGGTCGGCGAGGTCGGGTCGCGGTCGGTCACGCCGAAGCTCATCTCGGTGTCGATCGTCGCCACGCCGAGCTCGTCGAACAGGGCGACGAGGTTCGGGTAGTTGCGGTCGTTGTGGACGATGAAGCCGGTGTCGACCGCCAGCGGGCCGGCGGTCGGGTCGTCGACCTCGACGGTGTTCGCGTGCCCTCCGAGGCGGGGGGCAGCCTCGTAGAGCACGACGTCGTGGTGCGGTCCGAGCACGTGTGCGCACGTGAGCCCGCTGATGCCCGAACCGACGATCGCGATGCGTTCGCGACCCGTCGCGTCGACACCCGACCGCTCGGCCATCAGCGCTGCGTTCCGTCCAGCACGCGCAGCAGGCCCCGATTCGCCCGCTCGCCGATCTTGTCGAACTGCTTCTGGAACAACGGATCGACGAGCGAGAGCGGCCCGTTCAGTTCGACGTTCGCGTCATAGGTGACGAGCGAACCATCACCGTCGGGCACCACCGTGATGGTGTCGACCGACGTGATGAGCCAGTTCTTCGCCCGGGCCGTGATCGACCGGGGCGCGTCGTAATCGGTCGTGCGGTAGTGGAACGTCATGGTGCCGACGGGTGCGTCGAAGAAGACGTCGAACTCGGCGTCGGGCCCGCCGCCGTTCCCGGACGTCTGGTCCACACGCTCGATGCTCGGGTCCCACTCGGCGAAGTTGCGGAGGTCGGCCATGTAGGCGAACGCGTCCTCCACGGACCGTGGGCTGGCGATGGTGGTGACGTACTTGGCCATGGGTGCGCTGTGTCCTGTCTCGGGGTCGAGGGTGCGCCGGTGGGGTGCCCGCACGCCCTGCCGGCGAAACGTCTACCCGGTGTTCGGAGCCGGGACCGTCGCCGGATGCATGAACGTCGGCGCGACCCGAAAGTTGCGTCGCGCACCGATGTGCGCTGATCATGGAACCATGACGATCAAGATCGCTCTCGCCGGCGCCGGCGCCTTCGGCATCAAGCACCTCGACGGGCTCAAGCTCATCGATGACGTGGAGGTGACGTCGGTCGTCGGCCGCGAACTCGACAAGACCAAGGCGGTCGCGGACGAGTACGGCATCGGGCACGTGACGACCGATCTGAACGAGTCGCTCGAGCGCGACGACGTCGATGCCGTCATCTTGTGCACCCCGACCCAGATGCACGCGGATCAGGCGATCGCGTGCATGAACGCCGGCAAGCACGTCGAGGTCGAGATCCCCCTGTGTGACAACCTGGCCGACGGCGAAGCGGTCGTCGCCAAGCAGGCCGAGACCGGGCTCGTCGCGATGTGCGGACACACCCGCCGGTTCAACCCGTCACACCAGTGGGTGCACCACCGCATCCAGTCGGGCGAGTTCCACATCCAGCACATGGACGTGCAGACGTTCTTCTTCCGCCGCGAGAACAAGAACGCCAAGGGCGAACCCCGCAGCTGGACCGACCACCTCCTGTGGCACCACGCCGCCCACACCGTCGACCTGTTCCAGTACCAGACCGGCGGGAAGGTCGTCGAGAGCCACATCATCCAGGGGCCGAGGCACCCCGAGCTCGGCATCGCGATGGACATGTCGATCCAGTTGAAGACCGACAACGACGCGCTCTGCACGCTCGCGCTGTCGTTCAACAACGACGGCCCGCTCGGCACGTTCTTCCGCTACATCGG
>JAUHYJ010000645.1 GCA_030425785.1 Acidimicrobiia bacterium
CGGGTCACCGCCGTCCCGAACGGCGTCGACCCGCGGTTCACGCCCGCCGGCGAACGCAGCGCCGTACCGACCTTGCTCGCGGTCGGTCGCCTCGCGCCCGTCAAGCGCTTCGATCGGGTGATCGCCGCTGCGGCCGAGGCACGTCGGCGACATCCCGACCTCCGACTCACGATCGTCGGCGAGGGACCCGAGCGCGATCGCCTCGAGCGCCTCGTCGCCGAGATCGGTGGATCGGGCTGGATCTCCCTGCCGGGACGCGTCCCCGATGCCGACCTGGTCGCGGCGTACCGGAGCGCGTGGCTGGTCGTCAGTGGTTCGATCGCCGAGGGGTGGGGCCTCAGCCTCACCGAGGGTGCAGCGTGCGGCGCCCCGGCGGTCGCGACCGACATCCGCGGGCACCGCTGCAGCGTCGTCGACGGGGTGAGCGGTCGTCTCGTGGCTCCGGAGATGCTCGGCGAGACGATCGCATCGGTGCTCGCCGACCCGGTCGGTCTCGACGAGCTCCGGCAGGGCGCCCTGGCCTGGGCGTCGACCCTCTCGTGGGATGCGTCCGCACTCGGCGTCACCGAGGTGCTCCTCGCCGAGGTCGAGCGCGAGCGGCCGACGCGGCGGTAGGTTGCGCCCCCGTGCGATCGGTCGTGGTGCTGCCCACGTTCAACGAGCGGGCCAACATCGAACGGTACGTGCGCGCGCTGCGTGCAGCGGCTCCGGACGTCGAGCTGCTCGTCGTCGACGACGACAGCCCCGACGGCACGGCGGACGCGGCGCGAGCGCTGGCGGCCGAGTTCGGCCCGATCGACGTGATGGTGCGCACCGAACGACGCGGGCTCGGCGAGGCGTACCGCGACGGCTTCGCTCGGGCACTCGCGTCGGGCTACGACGCGATCGTGTCGATGGATGCCGATCTCAGCCACGACCCGGTCGTCGTGCCGACCATGCTCGACCTCCTCGGCGGTGGCGCCGAGGTCGTCGTCGGATCCCGCTATGTCGACGGCGGGGGCACGGCCAACTGGCCGGTACACCGCCGCCTCCTGTCGAGCTGGGGCAATCGGTACACGCGCAGCGTGCTGCGGATCGGCGTGCGCGACTGCACGTCGGGATTCCGGGCCTACCGTGCCGAGGCGCTCCGGACCATCGACCCGGGGTCGACCCAGGCCGAGGGCTACGCCTTCCTGACCGAGATCATCCGACGCGCCGATCGTGCCGGTCTGCAGATCGTCGAGACGCCGATCACGTTCGTCGATCGCACGGCCGGCACCTCGAAGATGTCCGGCCGGATCGTGGTCGAGTCGATGTGGCGGGTCACGCGCTGGGCGCTGACCGGTCGTCGCCGCCGCTGAGGCAGCTCAGAAGCTGCTGCCCGGTGGTGCGATGAAGACGGCGACGGGCAGGCCGAGCTCGATCATCTCGCTGAGGTCGTCGACGACCCCGCGTGGCAGATCGGGGTCGAGCGATGCGCCGAACAGGTTCTCGTCGACGACGGGGACGAGGTCGTCGCGCCCGAGCGCGCGCAGTTCGTCGAGCACCCCGGCGCGCAGCTCGTCGAAGCGGGCTCGCTCCTCGGCCGTCCGGACGTCGACATCTGCGACCTCGACGAAGCCGTCTCGCTCGCGCCACTCGTCGATGAACATGCCGGTGACGAGGTGGATCTCGGCATCGAAGTCCCGGATCACGCGATGGTGCGTCACCGGTACGCGCCAGGTGTCGTGCACACCGACGGTGTAGCCGCGACGCTCGAGCTCGTTGACGAGTCCGTACCCCTGTGTGCCGATGAACCACGCGTCCTGCCAGAACACCAGGTAGCGGGCGTCGGGGCCCGCCGCCGACCCGATCCCGTCGTCGAGGGCGGCGGTGACGTCGGGGACGACGGCGCGCAAGCCGTCGCTCAGCTGCCGGTCGGGCGGCTGCACGACGAACGCGGTCGCCACCGACACCACGGTGACGGCCAGGGTCGCCCCCGCGAGCGGCGACCGCAGCCGAGCGAGGGGCACGGGGCGGTCGCGGGCGGCGAGCACGGCGCACCCGGTCCACGCGATCGCCACCAGGACGAGCACGAGGTGCAGCCACGCCCACAGTGTCAGGTAGTACCAGACCTTGCCGAAGATGCGGCTGATCGAGACGAACTGGACTGCGAGCACGACCGCGAGCACGGTGTGGAGCGATCGCAGCGCCCGGCCGCCGTGGCGCCAGGCCCAGACCGCGGCGACGCACCACACGGCGAAGACGACGACCCCGCCGAGCCCCAGTCCGCCGGGCAGACCCGACCGGTACACGAACGCATCGGGCTCGGTCACCAGATCGGGCACGAGTGCGAAGGCGTCGAGATGCCGGAAGAAGACGCGCACTGCGGTGCCGAAGGCGATGCGCGGTTCGTCCGGTTCCCCGGTGAAGTGGTCGACCAGCATCCGGACGTTGCCCGGGTCGCGCCGGAGCTGGTCGACGAACGGCGGGAGCCACACGACGGCACCCGCCCCGAGCCCGATGGCGAGGGATCGGCCGGCGCCGGGCTCGCCTCGGCGCATCGCCAGCCCGACGGC
>JAUHYJ010000646.1 GCA_030425785.1 Acidimicrobiia bacterium
AGCAGTCCGCCGTGAGGGTTCATCGGGTAGCGGCCTTCGAGACCGATGTTGCCGTCGGCGACGAACGACGCCGCGTCGCCGGGTTCGGCATAGCCGAGCGCCTCGAGCTGGAGCAGGACGACGTAGGTGAAGCAGTCGTAGATCTCCAGCACGTCGACGTCGGTCGGGGCGATTCCTGCACGTGCGAACGCCCGCGGCGCGGCGCGGTGGATGCCGAGCTCGAGCAGGTCGGGCCGGTTGGCGATCTCGTCAGCGGGTTGCGGATGGCCCTCGGCGCCTCCGAGGTACACGATGGGCGGGTGGGGCAGATCGCGCGCCCGCTCCGTGCTCGTCACGACGATGGCGGTCGCGCAGTCGGTCTCGACGCAGCAGTCGAACTTGCGCAACGGTTCGGCGATGTAGGGCGCAGCGTCGTACTCCGCGCGGCTGAGCGGCCGGCCCCTCATCAACGCCTTGCTGTTGAGCTGCGCGTGGTCGCGGCAGGTGAGTGCCACCGCGGCGGCGGCGTCCTCGGGCACCCCGTACCGATCGACGTAGTGGCGGAGGTAGAGGCTGTAGTGCTGGGCCGCCGACATCAAACCGTACGGTGCATACAGGTTGCGAACCGTCTCGCCCATCGGCCCGAGGTTCATGCTGCGCTTGGTCGGCCGGGCGTCGGGCTTCGGTCGGAGTGCGGAGTACCCGTTCCAGCCCATGCAGATCAGGAAGGTGTCGGCGATCCCGGCGGCGATCGCCATTGCAGCGGTCTGCAGCGACGCGGTCGGTGATGCTCCGCCCATCAGGATCGAGGCGTGGTAGGCGACGTCGGGG
Organism: Acidimicrobiia bacterium; assembly: GCA_030425785.1. Taxonomy (GTDB): domain Bacteria; phylum Actinomycetota; class Acidimicrobiia; order Acidimicrobiales; family Ilumatobacteraceae; genus Ilumatobacter. Next base: position 811 of record JAUHYJ010000646.1, read on the forward strand.
ACGCCGAGATGGGCGGCGATCTCCTCGGTGCTCATGTACCCGGGCGGTGGGATGATGCCGTCGACGTCAGCCGGGGTCAGGCCTGCGTCGGCGATCGCCTCGATCGCCGCATCGAGGATCAGATCACACACATGGCGATCGCCGCCCCGCACGTAATCGGTCTCGCCGACCCCGACGATCGCACAGCCACCCCACACCCCGCTCGTCATCGTTCGCCCCCTCCGATGACCTCGATCGCATCCTCACGGAGCCGCCGGTAATCGACCTTGCCGTTCGGGGCGCGACCGATCGTGGCGACCTCGACGATCCGGCGAGGTGCCTTGTAGGCGGCGAGCCGGCCACGGACGTGCTCGATCAGATCCTCGCCGTCGGCCGACGCGCCGGGGCGGCGTTGCACCACACCGACGACCATCTCGCCGAAGCGGTCGTGCGGGGTGCCGACCACCACGGCGTCAGCGACGTCCGGGTGTGTCTTCAACGCTTCTTCGACCTCTTCGGGGAAGATCTTCTCGCCACCGCTGTTGATGCAGACCGATCCTCGCCCCAGAACGGTCACGAAGCCGTCGGCGTCGATCGTCGCGTAGTCGCCCGGACACGAATACCGCTGCCCGTCGACGACGAGGAACGTGCGCGCCGACTTCTCCGGATCCTTGTAGTAGCCGACCGGTTGATGCCCGCCGACAGCGAGTCGGCCGATCTCACCCGTTCCTGGTTCGAGGCGCCGTCCGGCGTCGTCGACCACGATCGTGTTGGCACCTGCCTGGAAGCGCGCCGTCTGCGCGGCGGTTCCGCCCCCCGAGACGGACTGGCCCATCCCGAGTGCTTCCGACGACGAGAAGGCGTCGAGGAGCAGCATCTTCGGCTGGTGAGCGAGCATGCCCCGCTTGGTCTCCTCGCTCCACATCACGCCCGACGACACGAACGCGAGGACGGAATCGAGGGTCCAGCGGTCGGGCTCGGCGTCGAGTGCTGCGAGGAGCGGTTTCGCGAACGCGTCACCGACGATCGCGATCCGACCGACCTGCTCGCGGTCGATGGTGTCGAGCAGCTCGACCGGGTCGTAGTGGCGCGATTCGAGGCACACGACCGAACCGCCGGCCGTGAGCGTGCCGAACGAGGTGAGCGCGCCGGTGCCGTGCATCAGCGGGCAGGCCGGGAGGCCAACCGGGCCGGGCTCGGTGAAGAAGCCGTCGAAGAACGACGGGTCGTACTCGTCGGGGACCGCCACTCCGAGGCCGCCTGCGAGCGCCCGGACGAGGTCGTCCTGGCGCCACATGACACCCTTGGGCATGCCGGTCGTGCCGCCTGTGTAGAGCATGTAGAGGTCGTCTCCGGATCGTTCGACCCGCTCCGCGACTCGAGGACCGGACGTGGTCACCGCATCCTCGTACGGTACGGCCCAATTGGGGCAGGGGCCCGTGCCGTCGTCGATCCACACCCAGGTGGTGACCAGGGGGACACGGTCGAAGATCGCCTCGATCGTGCCGGCGAAGCACCCGTGGAACACGACGGCAACGGCGTCGGCGTTGTCCCAGAGGTAGACGAGCTCGTCGGCCGCGTAGCGGTAGTTGGTGTTGACCGGCACGAGCCCGGCCTTGTAACAGGCGAAGAAGGACTCGAGGAACTCCGGGCAGTTGTAGAGGTACTGTGCGACCTTCGCCTGATGTCCGGCGCCGCGGTCGAGCAGGAACGTCGCCAGGCCCTCGGCCCTCCGGTCGGCGTCTGC
>JAUHYJ010000038.1 GCA_030425785.1 Acidimicrobiia bacterium
TCGAGGTCGTCGTACTCGTCGATCGGCATCGTCAGCCTCCGTTCAGTAGGGGAACAGGCCGCCGTTGACCAGCGTCGTCTGTCCGGACACGAACGCCGAGTCGTCCGAGAACAGCCAGCAGAACGTGCCGGCCAGGTCGTCGGCCTCGAGCACCCGTCCGAGCGGGATCCGGCTGGCGTCGTACGTGCCGAGCGACTCGGACCCTGGCGTGTAGGCGAATCCGGGTGCGACGCAGTTGACCCGGATCCCCCGGCGTCCGAGCTCGGTCGCGAGCGAGCGCGTCATCGAGATGACGGCGCCCTTCGACGCGGTGTAGTGCGAGAACCCCGGCGAGCCGTTGAACGCGGTCTGCGAGGCGATGTTGACGATGCTGCCCTGCTCCCCCATGTGCCGCACGGCAGCGCGGCAGCACAGGAAGGTGCCCTTGACGTTGACGGCCATCACCCGGTCGAACTCGTCGAGCGGGATGTCCTCCAGGTCGCGGCGCGGCACGAGCGCACCAGCGTTGTTGAGCAGACCGGTGATCGGGCCGATCTCGTCGAACACCGCGTCGACCCGGTCGACGTCGGTGACGTCGCAGATGTGGTCGACGTCGCCGGCGATGTCGAGCGTGATGACCTCGGCCCCGCGTTCACGCATCGCCTCGGCCGCCGTCGCCCCGATGCCGCGGCCACCGCCGGTGACCACGATCCGCTTCCCCTCGAGTTGCATGGGGTCAGCCTCCCACGGTCGATGTCGACGGGTCGCCTACTCGGTCGCCCTCTCGAGAATGGACACGGTGCCCTTTGAGCCGTCGACGCGGAGCAGATCACCCGTCTTGATGCGCATGGTCGCCACCGACGTGCCGACGACGCAGGGGATGCCGTACTCGCGCGACACCGTCGCGGCGTGGGTGAGCGAGCCGCCGCCGTCGCAGACACACGCGCCGATGATGGCGAACGCCGGCGTCCAGTTCGGCGAGGTCGCCTCGGTGACGAGGATCTCGCCGTCCTCGAGCTCGAACAGCTCCATCGCCGACAGCATCACCCTGGCACGCCCCTCGTACACACCGGCCGACGCCGGGAACCCGGTCAGCTCGGTGACGTGGGCATCGGCCTTGAGCCCCTCGAAGTAGTGGCTGTGCATTCCGAAGATCTCGATCAGGACCGGGTCCTCGACCTTCTCGGGCACGGTGCCGACGACCTTGGGGACCTCCTGGCGCTTCTCCTGGTAACTGTCGTAGTAGGCGGCGCGCTCGTCGATCATCGAGCCGAAGTCGCTCAGTTGCTTGCGGCCGGCGCATACGTCCATCAGCTCGTCGAAGAACATGAACGTGGCGCCGTCGAGCCGCTCAATGCCGAGTTCGCGTCCGATCGCCAGCGCACCGTCGCGCATCGGGATCGAGGCGCGCAGGTCGATGTAGTAGTTGTGCTCCTCGTTCCACCAGGCGAAGTTCGCGACCGAGCAGATGCCGAGCAGCTCGTTGAAGGCACCGAGCGCATCACCCGACAGCTGCGAACGGGATTCCTCGATCACCTGGTCGCGTTCTTCGATGGCGTGCTGCAGATGGGCGTCGAAATCGTGGCGCTCACCCGACTCGATGAAGTTCTTCAGCTGACCGAGCGGCGACGTGTTGTCCTCGATCCAGGACGGGATGTTGATGTCGGAGATGCCCTCCGTGCGATGCCCGTAGACCTGCAGGAAGTCGTCGAACTTGGTGAGCCACACGCTCGCGTTGCCGCCGGCGTCGGCCAACGCCTGGCGGATGTTCGGTGCCTCGTTCGCCTCGAAGACGCCGGTGATCTCGAGCCGCCGGGCCTCGTCGACGAGGTTCCACATCTCGCGGTCGGTCTCGGTGATCTTGTGCTCGCGACCCTGCAGCATCTTGGCGATGTTGGCCGGGTCGATCCCGTTCTCGGCGCAGACGCCATAGAGCTGCAGGTAGATCGCGAGCAGGGGGTACATGTGCTCGAAGTGGATCTCCCACGCGCGCTGCTGGAAGCGGTGCGCATCGCGCATGTACTGGCCGAGCTCGGCCAGCGACTTGCCGGCGAAGTCGTAGCTCTCGAAGTGCGACAGCCCGAGATCGAGCTCCCACTTGTGCTCCTCCCAGAGCGCCTCGAAGTTCCCGAGGAACTTGGGCATGTTCTTCTCGATGCGGGCACCGCGGTAGCCGAGCTCCCACTCGGAGGTGATCGGAACCTCCCCCTCGTACAGGAACGGGCCGCCCATGCGCTGGGTCAGGCCACCGGCGGGCGGCAGCGGCAGCTGATGAGCGGCCAGCTGGGTGCCCCACGCGGCGTCGTGGACGAACATCATGCCGAGCGGCGAGAACCCTCGCGGCCAGTGGAAGTCGACGAACCAGAAGCTCTCCTCGTCCTCCTTGGTGAACGGGCGCGACTTCATGCGCAACCAGTGGTTGTCGAGGTTCTCGGGCTTCCACCCGGGATACCACCCGTCCAACAGGGAATCGACGGATACGACTTCGGACATGGCTTCCCCCAAGGAGCTCGTCATGGACGTGACGGCGAGAACTTAGTCATGACCCGTACCGCTCGGCGGACCGGCGTCCCGATCGGCGGGACACCGGCCGCTCGAGCGCGTCGACCCGTCAGCCGCGATCGGTGCGCTGGATCAGATCGAACAGGCCGTCGTGGATCGACCCGTTGGTGGCGAGCACGTTGGCGACGCCGCGGCCGAGGTTGACCGGTCCGCCGTCGAGGTCCTCGCACCGACCGCCGGCCTCGTGGATCATCAGTGAGCCGGCGGCGACGTCCCAGGCATACGTCGCGTCGCGCTCGAAGAAGGCGTCGATGCGCCCGGCGGCGACGTACGCGAGACAGAGCGCCGGGCACCCGAGCATGCGCGGACCCCGAGCGTGCAGATGCAAGGCCTCGATCCGGCGCGCGTGGGCGGTGATCTGGGCCGGGTCGTCCGACTGGAGGCCGGTCGTGATGAGCGACCGGTCGAGCCGGTCGTTGTCGCTGACCGCCAGCCGACGGTCACCGAGCCATGCACCGCCGCCTCGCGTGACGGTGAAGCACTCGTCGCGGAACGGTTCGACGATCGCGCCGGCGACGACACCGTCGGCGTCGCGCACGGCGACCGACACGCATGCGAACGGGATGCCGCTCGCGTAGTTCGACGTGCCGTCGAGCGGGTCGACGATCCAGGTGAACGACCCGTCGCCGCCACCGCCGTCACCCTCCTCTCCCATGATCACGTGATCGGGGTACGCATCGGAGATCACGGCGAACACGCGCCGCTGCGACTCGAGGTCGACCTCGGTCACGATCGACGATCGTTCGCTCTTCATGTGCACCGCGGTGGCGCGCGTCAGGCCCTCGACGAGCACCTCGCGCCCGGCCATCGCTGCGGCCACGCACACCTCGAGCAACTGGTCGGACGTCGGCGTCGACATGGTGCGGACCGTAGACCGATCGCGCCGGCGCGAGGCGAACGGCTCGCCGCGACCGGCGAACGTCGCGAACCTGCGCGTGGTTTGGTCGCTCAGCGGCGGGGGAACAGGAGGGCCACCCGGTCGCACGACCAGGACCACGACCACGACCAGAACCACAACCAGAACCCCAACGACCACCCGCTCAGGCGGGCCAGAACCAAGGAGCCCATCCACATGCTTGCCGTCTTCGGAATCATCCTCATCGTCGCCGGTGCGATCGCCGCTTTCGCCGTCGACGCCGCTGTCGAGGGCGTCGACCTGCAGACGCTCGGCTACATCCTCATGGCCGGCGGTGGCCTCGCGTTGCTCGCTGCCGCCATCAAGGGCGCCGGCTTCATGTCGATGGGCAACACCAAGATGCACACCGAGCGCCACATGAGCGAGGACGGTCGCCACTACGTCGAGGAGACCGAGACCGCCTGATCGGCCTCCTCGACCAGCACCCCCACGCCTCGCCGACGACGTCGGGGCACCCACACGAGGACCGGGTTCGCCCGGTCCTCGTGTCGCGTCTCAGCCCGCCAAGGCGACCCGGGCGCGTGCGAGCGACGCGGCCGGGTCGGTGACGTCGAACCAGATCGCGACCAGGCCGGCTTCCCGCCCGGCGTCGGCCTTGTCGACATGGTCGTCGACGTAGACGATCTCACCCGGGTCGACGCCCATCGCCTCGATCCCCAATCGGTAGGCCCGGGGATCGGGCTTGAGATGACCGGTGTGGGACAGGTCGACGAGCGGGTCGAAGCGCCGGAGCACGCTGATCGGTGCCTGCCATTCGACGGGGTGGAAGGCGGTCAGGTCGTTGGTCAGCAACCCGACCCGGCGGCCGGCGGCGAGCACCTCGTCGACGAGCGCCACCGACTCGGGCCGCGTCAGATGATCGCCACTCGGCTCGTAGAAGTGCGCCATGTAGCCCGGCACGTCGAGGTCGAACCGGGCGGCTTCCTGCGCCCAGTAGTCGCGTTCGGAGATCGTGCCGTCGAGCCGACGACACCACCGGTCGTCGGCGGCGTCGAACGGACCGCCCGAGAGCTCATCGACGTCGACACCCATCGAGGCCGCCGCGCGGTCGCGTAGCTCGAACGGCGAATACAGCACCGGGCCGCCGAAGTCGAACAGCAGGTGCCGGCCGATGGTCACCGGATCGCCGCCCACATTCGCTCGGGGGTCACCGGCATCGTCAGGTGTCGCACCCCGAGGTGCGACACCGCGTCGACCAGTGCGTTGTAGACCGACGGGATCGCGCCGATCGTGCCCGACTCGCCGACGCCCTTGGCGCCGAGCTCGTTCACCCACGTGGGCGTCTCCATCGGCACGAGCTCGAACGACGGCAGCTCGGCCGCGGAGATCACGGCGTACTCCGCGAAGTTCGTCGTCTTCGGGTTGCCGTCCTCGTCGACGATGATCTCCTCGAGCATCGCCTGGGCGACGCCCTGAGCGATGCCGCCGTGCACCTGCCCTTCGGCGATCAGTGGATTGACCAGGGTGCCGGCGTCGTCACAGGCGATCAGACGCCGGAGACGGGAGTGCCCGGTACCGGTGTCGACCTCGACCACGGCGACGTGGGTCCCGAACGGGAAGGTCGGCATCGGCGCCTCGAAGTCGTGGTCGCCGGCGAGCGGATCCCCGTCTGCCGCGATGTCGGCCCAGGTGACCGTCCGCACCGGTGTCCCGGCGACGTGGAACGCGCCGGTGTCGGCGTCGAGCACGACGTCGTCGACGGCGGCTTCGAGCAGTCCGGCCGCCCGGTCCCGAGCCGCGTCGATCAGCTTCGTCGACGCGGCGGCGATCGCCGATCCGCCGAGCTGTACCGAACGTGACCCGACGGTCAGACCGCCGGAACGGACCTGGTCGGTGTCGCCGTGGATCACGGTGATCCGCTCGATCGGCACGCCAGTGCGGTCGGCGACGATCATCGCCCACGTGGTCACGTGGCCCTGACCGTACGGGGTCGCGCCCGTCCGCACGATCAGCGAGCCGTCGGCCTGCAGCTCGACCGCGCCGAACTCGCTCCCGCCGACGCCGGAGGTGATCTCGACGTAGGTGGCGACGCCGATGCCGATCTGCACCTCGTCGCCGGCGTCGCGACGGCGTTGCTGCTCGGCGCGCAGCTCGTCGTAGCCGGCCGCCTCCAGAGCGAGGTCGAGCGAGCGTTCGTAGTCGCCGACGTCGTACGGGGTGCCGATGCCGGTGGTGATCGCCTGGTCGAAGGGCGCCAGGAGGTTGCGCCGCCGGACCTCGACCGGGTCGAGCCCGATCTCGGCCGCGAACCGGTCGACCATCCGCTCGATTGCGACCGCCGCCTCGGGGCGACCGGCGCCGCGGTAGGCGGTCACCGACGGCAGGTTGGTGACCCACGACGTCCCGGTGAAGCCGACGTTGTCGATGTCGTAGCAGCCGCACAGCATCCGCATCGTCATGCCGTGCAGGACCGAACCGGTCATCGGGTAGGCGCCCGCGTCCTGGAACACGTCGAGCTGATACGCGGTGATGCGGCCGTCACGCGTCCCGCCGAGACGGGCGTACTGGACCTGGCCACGACCCTGCGGCATCGACAGGAAGTTCTCGCTGCGGGTCTCGGCCCAACGCACCGGACGGCCGAGCTCGCGCGCGTAGAACCCGAGCGCCGCCTCGTCCGGATACGTGCGCGACTTCACCCCGAAGCCGCCGCCCATGTCGGGCACGACGACGCGGACCTGATCGGGCGACAGGTCGTAGAGGGCGCAGAGCAGGGCCCGGGTCGGATGCGCGCCCTGGCAGGCCGAGTAGTGCTCGAGCCGGCCGTCGTCGGTCCAGCGGGCGACACCGACCCGAGCCTCCATCGGGGCCCCCGACAGGCGCTGGTTCACGATGCGTTCCTCGACCACGACCTCGCAGTTCGCGAACTCGGCCCGCTGCGGCGACTCGATCTTCATGACGGCGTTGGACCCGGCGTCGGGGAACAGCAGCGTCTCGTCGGTCGCCGCCGACTCGGGGTCGAGCACCACGGGCAGCGGCTCGTAGTCGACGAGGACGAGGTCGACCGCGTCCATCGCGACGCCGGCCGTCTCGGCGACGACCGCACACACGGCCTGGCCGACGAACCGCACCCGATCGGCAGCCAGGATCACCTGCGACATGGCCTCGGGCATCCCGGGCCGGGCCGCGGGGATCGGTGCCACCCGGCCCTCCAGGTCGGCGGCGGTGAAGATTCGCAGGACGCCCGGCAGCGCCAGCGCGTCGTCGAGATCGATCGACTCGATCGTCGCGTGTGCGAACGGCGAGCGGACGTACGCCACGTGCGCCTCGCCGTCGAAGTGGATGTCGTCGACGTACCGGCCACCGGTCGTGAGGAAGCGCGGGTCCTCGACCCGTGCCACCCGGTTCCCGAGAATGCTGCCCATACGGTTCGGATCCTTCCATGTCGCGCTCGTGCGCCTACGGTCATGATGTCCACACGGACGCAGCGAAGGCGGACCGCCGTTCCGCAGGAAGGGATGCACCGAACGCATGAGCCTCAGCGACATCACCCGTGAGCGTCTCGAGTCGGTGGCGACGGCGACGCTCGCCGGGGTGCTCCACAAGCACGGCATCCGGTCGTCGTTCCTGTCCGGCCTGTCGCCGCTCACATCCGGGCGACGCATGGTCGGCGTGGCCCGCACCCTGCGGTACCTGCCGATGCGGGAGGACCTCATCCCGACCTACGCGACCCGCTTGAACGCGCAGCGCGAGACGGTCGAGGCCCTGCAGCCGGGCGAGGTGCTCGTCATCAGCGCCCGCAACGTGCCCGACGCCGGCACCATCGGCGACATCTACGCGATGCGAGCGCTCCGGCTCGGCGCCACCGGCATCGTCACCGACGGCGCCACCCGCGACACCGCCGCGCTGGCGGGCCTCGACATCCCCGTGTACCACCGCGCCGCACACGGGTCGACCTACCGGCGCCACCACATGCCCGTCGACAGCCAGCTCCCGATCGACTGCGCGGGCGTCACCGTGATCCCTGGCGACGTCATCGTCGGTGACGACGAGGGGGTGGTGTGCGTTCCCGCTGCGATGGTCGACGGCATCGCCGCCGAAGCCGCCGACCAGGAGCTCCGTGAGGAATGGGGGTACGAACGCGTCGAGGCCGGCGAGTCGACCGACGGCACGTTCCCGCTCACCGACGACCGGCGCGCGGAGTTCGAGGCGTGGCGCGACGCGAGGTCCTCCACGTGAGCGCACCACGCCGCTCGATCGAGATCGACTCGTTCCGACACACCAACCCGATCCCGGCCGCGAGCCGGATCGGTCCGATGATCGCGTCGAGCGTCATCACGCCCCGGTTCCCGAACTCGACCGAGATGCCCGACGACATCGAGACGCAGGTCGAGAACCTCTTCGCCCACATCGGCGCGATCCTCCAGGCGGCGGGAGCCGGGTGGGAGCACGTCATCAAGCTCGAGTTCACGGTGCCGAGCCTCGACGACCGCGCCGTCATCAACGGCCCGTTCCTCGAGCGCTTCCCCGACCCCGGGTCACGCCCGGCGCGCCACACGAGCGTCGGCACCGCGCACGCCCAGTGCACCTTCTGGGCCTACGTGCCCGACTGACGTTCCGCACGTCGTCGGTTCAGGCGATCGAGCGTCGGATCAGTTCGATGAAGTGGCGCGGACCGGCCGCATTCTCGAACCGCCGCCGTGGTTCGAGTGCCTCGACCAGCCGGATGTAACCCGCAGCGTGGAACGCGCCGGCGACGATGTCGACCGTCGACCGGTCGAGGGCGTCGGCACCGACCCCGAGGTGTCGCTGCCAGGCCTCCGAGAACGAGCGCCAGATCATCGCCTGGCGTTCGTCGTCGTGCTCGTACCACCACGCCCAGGTCGCAAAGTCGACCACGGGGCTCGAGACGGACGCATCGGTCCAGTCGAAGATCACCGGCCCGTCCGTCGTGACCGTCGTGTTGCCCGGGTGGAAGTCGCCGTGGACGAGCGTCGACGGCAGCCCGAGGTCGACGAGCCGGTCGGACGCTCGCTCGACCGCGGCGACGAGGTCACGGCGCTCGGACTCGGTCAACTCGGCATCTGCGACGACGGCACTGCCGAGGGCCTCGTCGAGCTCGGCGGCGAGGCCCTCGACCGGTCGGAGAGGGCAACCCAGTTCGACCAGCGTGTCGGTGTGGACCGCCTGAGCGGCCTGGATCGACACGAGCAGGTCGACCGCCGCGGCCTGGTCGACGACGTCGGCGGTCTCGGTCGGGCCGAGATCGTCGACGAGCATCCAGCCCTGGTCCGCGTCGACGGCGACTACCGAGGGCACGCCGGCGTCGAGCGTCGCCGCGAGGTGAGCGGTGACGGGCCCTTCGTGCGCGAAGCGAGGGTAGGACGCCTTGAACCAACTCCGGCCGTCGGGGGCGTCGACGCGCATCACGGCCGAGATCCCCCAGTGCCGGAACTGCACGACGGCGTCGGGCTCGGCGCGCCCGACATCGCGCAGCGAGCGCCGTATCCAGGTGCTCGCGGCGTCGTACCAGCCATGTCGTGCCCATGCGACGCGGTCGGGGTGAGGTTCGAGCTCGCCCCGTCGCTCGCCGATGATCTCCGATGTCACGCGGGCCAGAGGATGCGGGACCACGGGTTCGAGTTCGGCCCAGTCGATCCAACGACGGTCGCCGTCCGCCGCCGCGTCATCGTGGGGCACCAGTTGCATCACCGCCTCGCGAGCGCCGTCCAGTTCCTCATCCCGGGTGAAGTCGATCACACTCTCGATCACCGGACCGGACAACCCGATGTCGGGCAGTCGGGCGACCGCCGCCGCGAGCGTGGTCGGGTCGGCGACGACGTCGAGACTCGGCAGGTCCGCTCCGGTCGCGAGCACCCGCCGACCATCGACGTGTGGGACGACGAGCCGGACGCGCATCGCCGGTGGTGTGCGGTCGGTGCTCATCGTCCGACGGTAACCCCGGGGTCGTGCGCCCGTGACGTGGGTTCAGTCGGCCGAGACGGCGAGGAGATGACGGCCCGCGACCTCGATGCGTTCCGTGCGGGCGCCGGTCGCCCGGGCGACCGCGTCGAGCGCGGCGACGTCCCAGTGACATCCTTCGTAGACCGCGAGATCGAGCGCGCCCTCGCCCACCATCAGCGCCGGATACGTGGTCCACCCGGTTCGAGGCACCTGTTCGAGCCCGGCGGCACGGTCGGCGACGACGTCGCGGAACGTGGGCGCGAGCTGCGATGGCGCGGGCTGGCACGCCCATCGGCTGGTGCGCTCGCTCGACACCCGGACCGGTTCGGGCGCTCCGTCGGTGCGTGTTCGCCAGGCACCGTCCACCGAACCCCACCAACGCCGCCCGATCGACGGCATCGAGACGACGCCGACCTCCGCGACACCGTCGATCTCGAGCGCGATCAGCGTGCCCCAGTCGAGTCGGCGCTCGATGAAGCCGCTCGTGCCGTCGATCGGGTCGATCACCCACCGCCGGCGCCCGTCGCCGGTCGCTCCCCGTTCCTCACCGACGATCGCGTCGTCGGGTCGGTGCTCGGCGAGCAGGGCACGCAGCCGTTCCTCGATCTCGACGTCGACGCGGGTCACCTGCGAGCCGTCGGGTTTGTCGACGACGCCGAGGTCGATCGTCGGGTCTCGGTACGCCGGCTCCGAGATCGCGTCGGCCTCGTCAGCCATCAGGAGCGCGAGTTCGAGATCGGTCATGGCACGTCGAGTCAGGCCTGATCCCAGAACTCGTGGGCGCGGCTGTGGTCGGTGCCGAACCCGAGCGCATCGCGCGCCGCCGCCATCTTGTCGGTCACGAGCGCGTTCACCGGGGCCTCGACCTCCATCGCATCGGCGAGGGCCCGGGCGATCCCGACGTCCTTGGCGAACAGCCCGACCGCGAAGCCGGTGCCGAACTCGCCGGTCACGACGTGCTGGCGCATCACGACCTCGGTGGCGAAGCTCCGCCCGGTCGACACGTTCATGATGTCGAACATGGTCGCCGGGTCGAGCCCGAAGCGCTGGCCGATCGACATCGCCTCGCTCGCAGCGGCGAACGCGGCGCCGGCGACGAAGTTGTTCAGGCACTTCATCGCATGCCCGTTGCCGGGTCCGCCGAGCTCGAACAGGCGGCCACCGAGCACCTCGAGGACCGGGCGGGCGACCGCGATGGCGTCGGCGTCTCCCCCGATCATGATCGCGAGCGATGCGTCCTTGGCCCGCTCGACGCCGCCCGACACGGGCGCATCGACCAGCCGGATGCCCCGCTCGGCGAGCTCGGCGTGCAGTGCACGCGTGCCCACCGGGTCGGCCGAGCTCATGTCGATCGCGACCAGGCCGTCGTGCGGATCAGCGGCGGCGGCGAGCAGGACCTCGCGGACTTCGGCACCCGTTGGCAACATCGTGACGATCACCTCGACGTCGGCGCTGACGGCGGCGACCGAGGTCGCGAAGCTGGTGGGTGTCGAGGGCGAATCGTGCCCGCCCGCCCATGCGGCGGCGCGATCACGGTCGGCGTCGACACCGGTGACGAGGTGGCCGGCGGCCACGAGGTTGGCGGCCATCGGCCACCCCATGTTGCCGAGCCCGACGACGGCGATCTTCACGGCTCAGACCTCGTAGCCGAGGTCGAGCAACGTCTCACGCGCGGCCGCCACGGCGTCGACCGCCCGCGGCACGCCGACGTAGACCATCGTGTGCATCAGGACCTCCCGGATCTGTTCGGGCGTGACGCCGTTGGCGATCGCACCGCGGGTGTGGATCTTGACCTGCTCGTACTGACCGATCGCCATCAGCACTGCGAGCGTGATCATGCTGCGCGCGGCCGGGTCGACCTCGTCGCGCGACCAGGTCTCCCCGAAGCACCAGCGGGTGACGGCGTCCTGCAGCGGCCACGTGAACTCCGTCGCACCCTCGATCTGGTTCGCAGCACCATCCGGGCCCCACATGTCGGAGCGGATGCGGACGCCGGCGGCGAACGCCTCGTCTGTCGTCGGCCAGCGGTCGCCCGCCTTGGCGCGGGCCGTTTCGATGATCTCGTCGCTCACGGACGCACGGTAGCCAGCGGACGTCCACCGGTGTCGAGCACGGACCCACGACCGGCGAACGGCTGCGAGCCCTCGCCCCGTCGATCGGAAATCCGAACTCCCCGGCGCCGAGCCGCCGGCCCTCAGGCAGCGACCGCCGGTGGCGAACGACGCGCCGCCCGCTCGACGCGCCGTCTGCCACACTCGTCCGATGACCGCACGCATGGAGGGGAAGCGAGCTCTCGTCACCGGGGGCGCCAACGGCCTGGGCGCCGCGACGGCGCGACTGCTCGCCGCACACGGGGCGTCCGTCGTGATCGCCGACCTCGATCGCGCCGAGGAGCAGGCAGCCTCGGTGATCGCCGACATCGAGGGTGGCGGCGGCACCGCACACTTCGTCCCGGTCGACGTGAGCGTGCCCGAGCTGACGTTCGAAGCGGTCGAGCGGGCGGCCGAGTGGATGGGGGGCCTCGACTCGGTCGTCGCCTCGGCCGGGGTCGGCTCGCCACCGATGCCCGACGGATCGAGCATCCGCAACCTGCTCGACGTGCCCGTCGACGGGTTCGACTTCGTGATGGACATCAATCTGCGTGGTGTGTTCCTCACGTGCCAGCGCGCCGCACAGCTCATGATCGACGCCGGCCACGGCGGGTCGATGGTGACCCTCGCCTCGATGGCATCGAAGCGGCCGACGGCCGGCGTGTACTCGATCTCGAAGGCGGCGGTCTGGATGATGACCCGCTGCATGGCCCACGAGCTCGGCGAGTACGACATCCGGCTCAACGCCCTCGGGCCGGGCTACATCGACACCGACCTGTTCCGTTCGATGGCGTCACACCTCGAGACCGACGCCGAGAAGGAGGCGTTCGTCGAGCAGCGGCGCCAGCAGGTCGCGATGCGCCGGCTCGGGACGACCGACGAGGTCGCACACGCGATCCTGTTCCTGCTGTCCGACGAGTCGAGCTACTTCACCGGGTCGATCCTCCACCCCGACGGGGGTTTCACCTCGACCTTCGGTGGCGGGTGATCGGCCGATGTCGGCCCGCCCGTTCGACCTCGCGAACTACGACGCCTGCGTCTTCGACCTCGACGGTACGGTCTGGCTCGGAGCGACCGACCCGATCCCGGGCGCAGCCGAGTTCCTCGAGTCGTGCCGCGACCGCGGCATCACCGTCGCCTACGCGACCAATGCGATCGTGCACTCGCCCGAGGCGCTGTCCGATCGCCTGGTCGCGGCAGGGCTCGCACGGCCGGACGAGCCGGTCGTCACGAGCGGTCTCGTCATCACCCGCACCCTGCGGAGCCGCGGTGTCGAACGCGTCGCAGCGGTGATCCCACCGGCACTCGCCGGCTCGCTCTCGACCGCCGGGATCGACGTCGTGTCGCCCGACGCGGTGTCGCCCGACGAC
>JAUHYJ010000039.1 GCA_030425785.1 Acidimicrobiia bacterium
GCGCCGGTCGCACGGCCGCCAACGCCTACCTCGCGGGCAAGCGGATGGTCGACAAGCGTCGCGACGCCGCCGACGACTGACCGTGCGCGGCCGGTGTGCCGGCGCGCAGGCGACGGGATCGGTCGCGCCGGCACGCGGGTGAGACGCCATCGTGCTGGAGCGAAAGCGACTCGGATCGGTCACGGTCGCGTCGGCACGCGGGTGCGGGGTCAGTGGGCGGTTGCGGCGGCGCGGGCGGCTTCCATCTTCTCGGTCGTGAGCTTCGACCGGGCGAACACGAACAGCGCAGCATGGATCGCGGCGACGGCGAACCACGTCGAGCGGAGCGCGAACTCGCGATCGACCCACCGCTCGACGATCCAGACCAACGCACCGCCGAGCGCCGCGCCGATGGGGATCATCCCCCACGCGAAGAACCGGTAGACGCTGTTGACCCTGCCGAGCATCCGCGACGGGATGATCGTCTGGCGCAGGCTCACCGTGATCACGTTCCAGAGGATCGCGAACAGCGCGTTGATCGCGAACATCACGAGGACGAGCGGCCACCACGGGACCAGACCGATCACGAGCGGTGTGACCGCCATCCCACCGATCGCGACGGCGAGCGACGTCCCGCTGCCGAGCCGCTTCGAGATGTTCGGAGCGATCTGCCCACCGATCAGCCCCCCGATCGCGGCGCCGAATCCGACGACCGTGAACAGCAGCGGCCCGACCTCCATGACCTCCTGCGCGAACAGGATGAACGTGGCGAACGCGATCATGCCGGCGCCGTTCATGATGCCGAGGATGATCGCCATGGGCCGCAGGAGCGAGTGCCCCATCAGCCAGCGGACGCCCTCGGACAGCTCCTGGCGGAAGGACTGGGATGTCTCGTCGGGCTCGCGCTCGGCGCGGAACGAGCCGGGGATCAGGAACACCATCGCGGCGGCGACGAAGAACGTGGCGGCGTCGACGAAGAACGGCAGCGCGAACGCGACGACCAGCAGCAGCGACCCGAGCGGCGGTCCGGCGAAGGTGTTGGCGACGTTCTCGACGCTCCAGATCCGGCCGTTCGCCTTCTCGAGCTGGTGCGGTTCGACGATGTTCGGGATGATCGTCTGGTTGGCGTTGTCGCGGAGCACCTCGGCCATGCCGAGCAGCAGCGTCGCAGCGAGCAGGACGAGGAACAGGCCCCACCTGGTGCCGTCGACGGCGTCGACGTCGTCGGGCCCAGGCAGTGCTCCCTGCTGGTCGAGCACGGCGAACGCGATGCCGAGCGTCAGGACGCCGCGCAGGAGGTCCATCGAGAACATCGCCTTGCGGCGGTCGACCCGGTCGGTGATCACGCCGGCCGGCAGGGTGAACACGAGCCATGGCAGCCGCTGCGCGACGGCGACCAGCGCGATGAGCACCGGGTTGCGGGTGAGCGCAGAGGCGAGCCACGGGTATGCGATCGCTCCGACGCCGTCGCCGAGGTTCGACACGACCGTGCCGGTGAGGAGCTTGTAGTAGCTCGCCCCGAGCTTCGTGGATGGTGTGTCGGTGCTCGCGCCGTCCTGGGCGCCGGTGTCGACGTCAGTCATCGGTCTGCTCCTGAGAGATCGGGTTCGGGGTGCGACGCGTGGGGAACATGAGCACGTACACACCGAACTCGACGTCGCCGTCGCGCGGTTCGTCGACGAACTCCATCGCCAGGTCGTGAAAGCGCCTCGAGTACTCGGCCGCTCGGTGTGCGGGGATGCGGGCTCGGCGGTACGTGCTGAGGGCCGGCCGGTGCGGAGCGGTGGCACCGACGACGGGGGAGATCTCGTCGAGGAGGTCGCGGTCGAAGTCGGCGACCACATGATCGAGAAATGGGAGGAGCGCGTCGCCCTTGGCGGCCTCGGGGAACACCATCGTGCGGGCGACCCGCCCGTAGAACCGTTCCTCGACGGCGCGTACCTGCCGGGTGCGCACGACCTTCAGCAGGCCGGCGTCGACCAACTGGTCGACGTGATACGCGACGGTGCCCTTCGGCCGTCCCACGCGCTCCGCCAGTTCGGTCACCGACATCGCTCGCTCGAGGACGAGTTCGGTGAGGTACAAGCGGAACGGATCGGACAGCGCCTTCATGCGTGCGACGGAGTCGACGTCGACGAACTCGTCGAGTTCGTAGCCGCGACCGGCCGTCACGCCGGCGTCCGGCACGTCACTTCCATCGTCCGACATGGGCGTAACGTCCGACATTTCCCGGACGTTAGGGAATTCTCGGACGGAACGCAACACCGGCCGTTCGGACGGACGGTGCTCGTAGGCTGATGACCATGTCGTTCGAGCGCCCGGCCCCCGACCTGCAGAAGCTGATCGCCGCCTGGGAGGAGTTCGAGCGCGGCGAGCAACTGCCCGGCAAGGTGTTGGCGAACCTCAAGACCGCCGGCCTGCCCGAGGTCCTGCAGGAACTCGCCGACGCCGGCTGGACGCCCGCCGGCTGATCCGTCACGCGATGACGCCCGAACCGGGCTACCGGCGGGGCGGTGACCAGATCGTCCCGCGGCCCGAAGGGTGGCATCCCGGCCCACCCGCGCCGTGGGCGTCCGGGGCGGCTCCCTCGCTCGCCGAGGTGCTCGCCGTCGTCCCGGAGTTCGACCAGCCGCTCGTGCCGGCCTTCACCGAGGCTCGCCACTCGGCCGTCCTCCTGACCCTCACCGACGGTCCCGCCGGTCCCGAGGTCCTCCTGACCCGCCGCTCGTGGGAGCTGCGTCACCACCGGGGTGAGATCTCGTTCCCCGGCGGTCGGATGGACCCGGGCGAGACGCCGACCGACACCGCGCTGCGCGAAGCCCACGAGGAGGTGGGGCTCGAGCCCGCCGCCGTCGAGGTGCGCGGCGAGCTGACCCACCTCAACACCGTGGTCAGCCGCAGCTACATCGTTCCCAAGGTGGCCACGGTCGCCGAACGCCTCGAACTCGCCGGCCGCACCATGGAGGTCGACCGGGTGCTCTGGCTCCCACTCGCCGAGCTCACCCGACCCGACACCTACCGCACCGAGGTCTGGCCGATGGGTCCGACCGCACGGACCCTGCACTTCTTCCACCTCGACGACGAGACCATCTGGGGTGCCACCGCCCGCATCCTCGTCGACCTGCTCGAGCGGGTCACGGGCGTGTCCGATCCGACGCCACGCCGGTAGGATGAAGCGTTCCGATTTCGCCAGGAGTACGCACATGCAGACCGACATCCACCCCACGTACGCCGAGGTCACCGTGAAGTGCTCGTGTGGCAACACGTTCACCACGAAGTCCACCAAGCCCGGCGAGCAGCTCGTCGAGCTGTGCAACGAGTGCCACCCGTTCTACACCGGCAAGCAGAAGCTGGTCGACTCCGGTGGCCGCGTCGAGCGCTTCAACAAGCGCTACGGCCGTCGCGACAAGAAGTGACCCGACGCGCCGCCCGCGGCGCACCACCGAACGAACGACACCGCCCCGGTTCCGCCGGGGCGGTGTCGCCGTTTTCCGGGAAATCTCGTGAGCTGACGCTCAGACGGCTCAGATTTGGGTCAAACTGTCCGCTCACGCCTCAAGATCGGTCGGGCGGCCGACGATGCACCCGTGATTCCTCTGCGGGAGGGGAGACGCATGGCTTCGACGCCCGACATCGAACACCTGCTGCGACGCACGGAGTACGTCGCGCGCCCGTCCCGGGTGGCCGAGCTCACGCCGCTGTCGATCGACGCCGCGGTGGCCAACATCCTCGCCGTGCCGGCGAACCCCGGGTCGGTGTCGTTCACCGAGACCGAGAACTGGCAGCGCGGCGTCGAGCTGACCCACTACTGGCTCGACCGGATGGCGCACGACTCGTCGCGGCCGATCCAGGAGAAGATGGCGTTCTTCTGGCACGGCCACTTCTGCTCCGACCTCAGCAAGTCCGGCAGTGCCGAGCTGATGCGCGAGCAGATCGACCTGTTCCGCCACGACGGGTTGGGCAACCTACGCGAGCTCGCGATCGACATGTCGACGCAGGTCGCGATGCTGCGCTATCTCGACAACAACCAGAACAAGGCGACGTCGCCGAACCAGAACTTCGCCCGCGAGCTGATGGAGCTGTTCCTGCTCGGCGTCGGCAACTACACCGAGGCCGACGTCGAGGCTGCGACGGCCGCGTGGACCGGACACAGCGACGACTGGCAGACCGACGAGTACGTGTGGCGTCCCGAGTGGCACGACGCATCGACGAAGTCGTTCCTCGGCCGCACGATCAACTCCGGCGGCGACCCGAAGCTGCACGGTGCCGAGACCATCGAGGTCATGCTCGGGAACGGCGTGGTGCCGTCGGGCGCATCGGTCGCTGCGAATCGTGGCCGCCCGAGCCGCGAGGTCGCCGCCGAGTTCCTGTCGACCAAGCTGTGGGCCGAGTTCGCCGGGACGCCGATCCCGGGCGCCGTCCGGTCGAAGCTCCGTGACGTCGCCATCGCCAACGACTTCGCGATCGAACCGTGGCTGACCGCCCTGCTGACCGACTCCGCGTTCTACACCGCAGAGGTCCGCAGCGGGCGGGTCCGTACGCCGGTCGAGTACGTCGTCGCCCTCCTCGTGGCGACCGGCCATCGCTCGGTCGACGCGACCCCGCTCTGGCTGATGGAGGGCATGGGGCAGCGGCCCCTGTACCCGCCGAACGTCTCGGGCTGGAAGCACAACGGGTACTGGGTCAACGCCGGCGCCATGGCGAAGCGCACCGACACCGCCCGCTCGTTCGGCTGGCGATCGATGGAGGGGTACTGGAACGGCGACGGACTCCTGCACCTCGCCGGTGGCACGCTGTCGCGCACCGAGATCCAGGACACGACCTACAGCGACGACCCCGACGGCCTCCTCGACCGCCTCCTCGAACTCATGCAGCTCGAGCTGACGTCGTCGTCGAAGGGCGCACTCTCGGCGATGGTGAACGACGCGTCCCGCTGGGAGCGCATCGACGTCCTCCCCCTCATCCTGTTGGCCCCCGAGTTCCACGTCGCGTGAGGTGACCGTGTTCGACGCAGACATCACCACCGCCGAGGCCCTCGCCGCGCTGAGCCGCCCCGAGGACCCGTCGCACGCCCTCGACCGCCGCCGCTTCCTCCAGCTCGTCGGCATGGGCGCCGGCGCCGGGGTGCTCGCCGGCACCGGGATGTCGTTGCTCGACGACGTCCTGCTGGGACGTGCCCCGACCGGTTGGGCGGCCGGGCCGATCGGGCCGACCGACGGCGTGCTCGTCGTGATCGGCATGTACGGCGGCAACGACGGCCTCAACACCGTCGTGCCCTACGACGACCCGCGGTACCACGAGATGCACGGCTCGCTCGCGCTCGACGGCAGCGAGACGCTGCCGCTCGCCGGCGGGGTCGGGCTGCACCCCGAGCTCACGATGTTCCGGCAGGCCTGGGACGCAGGGCAGCTCGCCATCGTCGAGGGCATCGGCTACCCGAAGCCGGACCTCTCCCACTTCAACTCGATGGGGTTCTGGATGGCGGGCAAGCCGCACGCGATCCCGACGTCGGGGTGGCTCGGCCGCTGGCTCGACGGCTACCTGGGGAGCAGCAAGGATCTGTACGCGGCCGCCGAGGTCGGCTATTCGGTCCCGCTGCACCTGATCGGACAGCAGCAGCTCGGCACGGTCGTCCCGGCCAACCGCCCCGGCTACGGCGCCGATCAGTCGGCGCGATCGATCCGGCAGTACGACGCCATCCGGGCGATGCGCGACGGTGCCGGCGCCGGGTGGGCCCGTCCGGTCGCCGAGGCCTTCGTCGACCAGCTCGACCTCGCCAAGACGCTCGCGCCGGTCGTCCCCGACGACGGCGACCTCGCCGACACCAAGATCGTCGCCCAACTCGAGGTCGCGGCGCGTCTCATCAACGCGAACCTCGGGTTCCGCGTCGTGACGGCCGGCTTCGGCGACTTCGACAGCCACGCCGGCCAACCTCAACAGCACCCGACGCGCATGGCCGAGCTGAACGCTGCGGTCGCGAAGTTCTTCGACGTGCTCGATCCCGGCTGGGCCAGCCGGGTGACGGTCATGACCTTCTCCGAGTTCGGTCGGACGCCGTGGGACAACGACGGCGCCGGCACCGATCACGGCACCTCCGCACCGCACTTCGTGATGGGCAAGAACGTCAAGGGCGGCTTCTACGGGCAGCGACCCACCCTGGCCGGGCTCGGCCGCTGGGATCGCATGGCGCACCACGTCGACTTCCGTTCGTACTACGCGTCGATCATCGACGGCTGGATGGGAGGCGGCTCGTCGGACGTGCTCGGTGGCAACTACGAGAACCTGCGGCTGTTCGCCAGGACTCCCGGCGTCGAGCCCGACGGTTCGATCAACGCGTTGCCCCTGCCCCCGACCGCGGCCGGGCGGTTCACGCCGATCACGCCGACCCGCATCGTCGACACGCGGACCGGTCAGGGTGCCGCGAAGGCGCCGATCGGCGCCGAGCGGCACATCCGCGTCAAGATCGCGGACGTCGCCGGCCTGCCGGCGACCGGCGTCGATGCCGTCATCGCCAACGTCACGGCGGTCGGTGCGACCCAGCCGCACTTCTTCACCGTGTACCCGGGTGGAGGCGCGCGTCCGAACACCTCGAACCTGAACGGTGGTCCGGGGCGCGCCGTGCCGAATCTCGTGGCGATGGCGGTCGGCGACGACGGTCACATCGAGGTCTACAACTCGCACGGCTCGGCCGACTGCCTCGTCGACGTGTTCGGCTACGTCACTCGGGACTCCGGTACCGGGTTCGTCCCGCTCACCCCGGCACGCGTGCTCGACAGCCGTTCGGGCACCGGCGTCCGGAGCGGACGGTTCTCGGCCGATCGACCGCTCGACCTGCAGGTCGCCGGCCGCGGCGGTGTTCCCGACACGGGTGCGTCCGCGGTCGTCATGAACCTGATCGCCGTCCAGGCGGCGGGACCCGGCCACCTCACGGTGACGCCGGCCGGCCGTCAGCAGGCCAACACCTCGAACGTCAACTTCGGGCCCAACGAGACGGTGCCGAACCTCGTCGTGTGCGAGATCGGCACCGGCGGCAAGCTGTCGATCGCGTCGGCGGTGTCCGACGCCCACGTCGTGGGTGACGTGTTCGGCTACTTCACCGACGAGGGCGGCCGCATCGTGTCGATGTCGCCGCGCCGGTTGCTCGACACCCGCGAGGGCCTCGGGGCGGCCAAGCGGCGGGTCGGTCCGTCGCATCAGATCGATCTGACGGTGGCCGGTTCGGCCGGCGTACCGCCGAGTGCGTCTGCCGTCGTGCTCAACGTGACGGCGACGAACGTGGGGGCTGCGTCGCACGTGTCGGTGTGGCCGGCCGGGCAGTCCGACCCGGGGACGTCGAATCTGAACCTGCTCGGTGGACAGACGATCGCCAACCTCGTCATGTGCCAGGTCGGCGCGGGCGGCAAGGTCACCCTCGCCAACCCGATCGCCGAGTGCGATCTGATCGCCGACGTGTTCGGCTACGTCGTCGAGTAGCCACTCGGTCGGATCGTGCCCCGCCCGGTACGGTCGGTGCGGTGAGCGATGACGACGCCCGGCGCAGCCGACTCCAGCAGCTGAAGCTGCGTGCCCTCGTGCGCGATCACCTCGGTGACGACACGGTCGGCGAGGCCGAGGAGTTCGCTCCGGGCGCAGCCCTGGTGCACGGCGACGTCGCCTGGGTGCTGCTCGTCGACCGTCCGTCCGAGCGGCTCGGCGCCGCGCTGGCGTGGGCCCTGCGGCGCGGCGCCGCATCGGTCGGGGTGATCGCCGAAGCAGGTACCGGCGTGCTCGCCCGTCGCGCCGCCGAGTTCGATCAGCCGATCTCGGTGTGGCACGCCGACGGCCGGGCGCTGCTGCCTGGGGTGGCCGAGCCGCTCGTGACGCCGGCCGATCCGCCGCCGCACCACGACGAGTTCCGCGACCTCATCGTGGCCGGGGGTGCCGACCCGGTCGCCGAACACGGCGTGCTCGTCGGCGAGGTGCGGGGCCTCGAGGTCTGTCGGGTCGTCGACGACCCGCACCTTGATACGACGCGACTCGAGGTCGGCGTCGGAGCGCACGACCGCGAGGCGTTCCAGATGCTGCACGGTGACGTGCCCGCCGTCGACTCGCTGGCCCGGATCGTCGACACCGTCAGGGAGCACCGTCGCGTCGGCGCGCCGCAGCACCCGCTCAACCGGCTCGCCGCCGAACGCTTCGTTCGCTGGCGCCTGATCGATGAACCGTCGCTCGTCGACATGGTCACCGTGATCGTGGCACCGCCACCGGTGCCGCGCGTCAACCTGAAGGATCCGGTGCCGTGCACGGCGATCGGGATCGACGCCGCCGGCCGGCGGAGCGTGATCGTCTGCACGTCCGGTGTCGACCTCGATGTGATCCCGTACGCGGCGGACGCCCGGCTGGCGGCCGAGGCCGCCGAACCGGGCGTCGGGGAGGGGTCGCCGCTCGTCGTCGTGTCACCGGCACGCGACCGGTTCGCGATCACCGAGGAGTTGGCAGCCCGGCTGGCGCGGCCGGCCGAGCTGCGGTCGGTCGACTGACGCCGGCAGGTCGGGCGCCGGCGTCAGTCGAGCGGATCAGGATTGCTCGGTCTGGCCGTCCTGGCCGGTCTGCTCGGCGCCGTCGGTCGAGCTCGCCTCGATGGCGGGGGCCGACGTCGAGATCTCGATCGAGCGGGCCTCGGGCTCGTCGTGCTTGCCGACGCGGACCGTGAGCCGCCCGTCGACGTGGTGGGCGGTGACCTTGTCGGGGCTGAGCGCGCTGCCGAGACGCAGGTTGCGCTGCCAGGTGAGCCCGTCGTGGTCGACGTCGATCTTCAGCGTCGAGCCGGTGACCGAGACGTCGACGGCGCTGGCCGGGATGCCGGGCAGGTCGACACGCAGGACGTACTCGTCGTCGACCCAGGTGCCGTCGACGACGGGCCCGGCCGGTCGGCGCTGGTCGAAGAACGAGTTGGCGAGCTGTTCGAAGGTTCGATCGAAGCTCAGATCGAACGTGGGGGTGGTGGGACGATGACGGACGATCATGGTGGGTGCTCCTGTGGATCGTATGAGGGCTCGAAGAGGGGTTCCTGGTGAACTATCACTGAGAAGTGATGTGCATCATCATACAGAAATCCTGAGCGATGACAACTCAGGATCTCAGAAATTGGCGCCGGATCGGCGGGTGTAGCCTGCGTCCGTCATGCTCGACGACGGTGCCCGACAACGCCTCATCGCCGCCGGCGACGAGTTCCGCGAACTCGAAGCGCGCCTCTCCGACCCGGCCACCCACGCCGATCCGGCGGTCCTGCGGTCGGTGACCGAGCGGTACCGCGCGCTCGAGCCCGTGGTCGCTGCCTGGCACGCCTACGAGCAGCGCACCGACGATCTCGCCACCGCGCACGAACTGCTCGGCGATGCGTCGGCCGACGACGAACGCGAGCTGGCCGAGCACGAGGTCGCCGAGGCGACCTCGGACCTCGAGCGCCTCGGTGGCGAGCTGCGGGAGCTGCTGCTGCCGCGCGACCCCCATGCCGGGCGCGCCGTCATCGTCGAGATCCGCGGCGCCGAGGGCGGCGAGGAGGCCAACCTCTTCGCGCGTGATCTGCTCCAGATGTACACGGCCTACGCCACGCGCCGCGGGTGGAAGGTCGAGACACTGTCGCACGACCCGAGCGATCTCGGCGGGGTCAACCAGGTCACGTTCGTGGTCCGCGGCGACGATGCGTGGCAACGGCTCAAGTTCGAGGGCGGTCCCCACCGGGTGCAGCGCGTCCCCGTCACCGAGAGCCAGGGGCGTGTACACACCTCGTCGGCGACGGTGGCCGTCCTCCCGGAGATCGACGAGGTCGAGATCACGATCGACGAGCGCGACCTCGAGGTCGACGTCTACCGTGCGTCCGGTGCGGGCGGCCAGCACGTGAACACGACCGACTCGGCGGTGCGGGTCACGCACGTGCCGACCGGTGTCGTCGTCACCATGCAGGACGAGCGCAGCCAGCTGCAGAACCGCAACCGGGCGATGCAGGTGCTGCGGGCGCGCCTGTACGAACTCGCCGAGCGCGAGCGCGACGCCGAGCGGTCGCAGGACCGGCGATCGCAGGTCGGCGGCGGCGGCCGCAGCGAGAAGATCCGCACGTACAACTTCAAGGAGAACCGGGTGACCGATCACCGCATCGGCGTCACGGTGTACCGGTTGTCCGACGTGCTCGCGGGCGACCTCGATCTCGTGGTCGATCCGCTGTTGCACGACGAGCGCGCTCGCCAGCTCTCCGACGCCGGATGAACACCGCCCGATGACCGACGCGCCACTGACCCTGCGGCACCTGTGGTCGCTGACCTCCGAGTTGCTCGGCGCGCGCCACGAGGCACGGTGGATCTGCGAGGTCGCGATCTCGCTCGACGGTGTCGAGTTCGACGCCGCGCTCGACCATCCGGTCACCGAGCGCATGGTGCAGCACCACGACGCGATGGTGGCCCGGTACCGAGCCGGCGAACCGCTGCAGTACGTCCTCGGGCGCTGGTCGTTCCGGCGCCTCGACCTGGCGGTCGACGCCCGGGTCCTGATCCCGCGACCCGAGACCGAACTGGTCGTCGAGGTCGTGCTCGATCTGCTCCGCGACCGGGGTCAGCCGGTCACCGTCGCCGACCTCGGCACCGGATCGGGAGCGATCGGCCTGGCCCTCGCCGACGAGCTGCCGCTCGACGGCACCACGATCTGGATCACCGACGTCGACGACGACGCGCTCGCCGTCGCCCGCGCCAACCTGGCCGGCATCGGCCGGCGCGCCCGCAACGTCCGCGCGGCCGCCGGGTCGTGGTTCGCCGCCCTGCCCGCCGACGAGCGCTTCGACGTGATCGTGAGCAATCCTCCCTACGTCGCCGAGGGATCGCCGCTGCTCGAGGAGTCGGTGCTCGAGTGGGAGCCGCACCGGGCCCTGTTCGCCGGTCGCGACGGGCTCGACGCCTACCGGGTCATCGTGCCCGGCGCTCGCGACCGCCTCACCGAGGACGGGTGGCTGGTGCTCGAGATCGGCGCCGACCAGGGGCCGGCGGTGCGCGTCATGTGCGACGAGGCCGGGTACGCCGACGTCGAGGTGCGCCCGGACCTGGCCGGTCACGACCGCGTCGTCGTGGCCCGGCGCTGAGATCGGTGCGAGCGCGGATTCGTCGTCAGTAGATGTCGTCGCTCGCGTCGGTGTCGACGTCGCCGGCGGCCGCTGCGAGCTCGGCCTCGACGCCCTGGCGCATCGCCAACACGTCGCCGGTCACCGTGATCATCCGGAAGCCCTGCCGCCGCCGCAGCGGGGTGAGTGCTCCCGTGGCGTGGATGCCGGGCACGACGCCGTGTCGTTCGCACGCCGCGACGATGGTGGCGAGCGCGTCGTCGAACACCGGGTTGCCGTCGTTGCCGTACGCCTCGAGGCCGAGGCTGATCGACAGGTCGGCGGGGCCGACATAGATCGCGTCGACACCGGGCACCGACAGGATCTCGTCGAGGTTCGAGATCGCCTCGGCGGTCTCGATCATCGGGATCGCGGCCACGTGCTCGCCGGCCCAGCGACGGTAGTCGGGGTGACGCATGCTGGTCATCAACGGACCCCAGCTGCGGGCACCGTCGGGTGCGTAGCGCACTGCCCGGACGACCGCCTCGGCCTCGGCTCGGGTGTTGACCATCGGGACGATGACGCCGTACGCGCCGGCGTCGAGGATCTTGCCGATGATGCCCGGCTCGTTCCAGGGCACGCGGGCGATCGGGATGTTGCCACCGAGCTCGATCGCCTGGAACATCTGGGCCGTCACGAGGTAGTCGGCGACGCCGTGCTGGTTGTCGACACAGACGTAGCTGACGGGCTGACGGGCGCAGATCTCGGCGTTGACGAAGCTCGGCGCCGAGACCCACAGCCCGAGCGTCTCGTCGCCGTTGCGCCAGTGCTCTCGAAGACTCATCGCGTCATCCTCTCACGACGCCGACGCCGCGACCGTGGTCGCCGGCCTGCCGGCGAGGACGGCGAGCGCGTTCTCGATCGAGTGCTCGTAGAGCCGCCGTCGGCCCGCGACGCTGCCCGACGCGATGTGGGGCGTGACGACGACGTCGTCGCGATGGAGCAGGGGGTGGTCGGCCGGGAGCGGCTCGGGGTCGGTGACGTCGAGCCCTGCGCCCGCGAGGTGGCCGCGCTCGAGTGCGTCGAGCAGCGCGGCGTGGTCGACGAGTTGACCGCGGGCGCAGTTGACGAGGTAGCTCCCCGGCCGCATCAACGTCAGCGTCTCGGCGTCGATCAGGTGGTGGGTCGACGGGAGCGCCGGTGCGTGCAGCGACACGACGTCGCTGTCGGTGAGCACGGTCGTGAGGTCGACCAGGTCGACGCCGGGGACCGGTGAGGCGTCGAGACCAGGGTCGGTCGCGATCACGCGCATGCCCAGCCCCAGTGCCGCGGCCGCCACCCGTGACGCGATCCGTCCGCAGCCGACCAGCCCCAGGGTGCGTCCGTCGAGTTCGAGCGCGATGCCGACCTTCTCGCCGGGCAGGCCCGCTCGGGCGCGGGCGACGTGGCGCGGGAGGTGCTTGGTCACCGCCAGCAGGAGCGCCACCGTGTGCTCGGCCGTCGACACGGCGGGCGCCTGCGGGGTGTTGCACACGACGACGCCGGCCGCTGCCGCGGCAGCGACGTCGACGTTGTCGTAGCCGACACCGACGCGTGAGATCACCTTGGCGGACGGCGCGAGCGCGAATGCCTCGGCGTTCCAGGGGCGGACGGCGCCGGCGAGGATCGCGTCTGCCGTGTCGAGCCCGGCGTCCGGCCCGATCACCACGCAGCGACCGTCGATCAGGTCACGGTAGGCGTCCGGGAACTCG
>JAUHYJ010000647.1 GCA_030425785.1 Acidimicrobiia bacterium
CCGCGAACGGCTCGCCCGACTCACCACCCGGTCGCGCACGGGCCACCTCCCGACGTCGAAGGACGACCGGGGTCGAGCCACGACCTCGACCCGGACGGCCAACTCCGGCTCGTCGCGTCGTGACCAAGCCGCGCTCGGAGCGCCAACGAACTGGCTGATCCGGTGGATCGGCGAACGAGGTGGGTGATGCCGTCGTGCGCCGGCATGTGGCGCAGTTCGAACGACGGCCGTGCGCGTCAGCCGGCCGGCGCGAGGATGATCGAGCCGTTGTGGCCGCCGAACCCGAAGTTGTTGCTGAGCGTCGGGCCGGGCTCCCAGTCGCGCGGTTCGCCCATGACCAGATCGATCGCGATGTCGTCGCCGAGCACCTTGGTGTTCGCCGTCGGCGGGATCTGACGGTGCTCGAACGACAGCAGCACGGCGGCAGCCTCGAGCGCACCGGCGGCGCCGAGCGCGTGTCCGGTCACGCCCTTGGTCGACACGACCGGAACCGCGCCGGCGCCGAAGACCTCGGTGACCGCCGCCGACTCGGCGGCGTCGTTCAACGGGGTCGACGTGCCGTGGGCGTTGATCTGCTTGATGTCGCCGGGCGTGAGCCCGGCGTCGTCGAGCGCGAGGCGCATGCAGTCGATCGCGCCGACGCCACCCGGCGACGGTGCGGTGATGTGGTGCGCATCCGCGTTGCTGCCGCCGCCGAGCACCTCACCGAGGATCGTGGCGCCGCGCGACACGGCGAGCTCCCATTCCTCGAGGACGAGCACGGCCGCGCCTTCGCCCATGACGAACCCGTCGCGTTCGGCATCGAACGGGCGGCTGGTGCCGACCGACGAGAGCGCGGTCATGTTGCCGAAGCTCGCGAGCGAGGTCGGCGTGGCGGCGTGCTCGGTGCCACCCGACACCACGGCGTCGGCGAGGCCCCACGCGATGAGACGGGCGGCGTACGTGAGCGCGTGCGTCCCGGCTGCGCAGGCCGTGCAGATCGTCTCGTTCGGGCCTCGCAGCCCATGCCGCATCGACACGGCTGCGCCCGGCGCATTCGCCATCATCATCGGGACGAGGAACGGCGAGACTCGCCGCTCACCTTTGTCGAGACGGACGGCGATCTGCTCCTCGAGCGTGTGGATGCCGCCGACCCCGGTGCCGAAGATCGTGCCGATCCGGCGCGGATCTGCGCTCAGCTCGCCGGACTGGTCGAGCGCCTCGGCGGCGGCGGCGATCGCGTACTGCTCGGCGAGATCGGCCCGGCGGGCGTCCTTCGGCGAGTCGTAGTACGGCGTCGAGTCCCAGTCGGCGATCTCGACCGATCGGCCGACACCGTCGAGGCCGGGGCCGAGCAGCCCCTGCCAGTAGGCCTCCTTGCCCAGCCCGCAGGGCGCGACGACGCCGAGGCCGGTGATGGCGACGCGGCGCCCTTGTCCCTGCATCGCGTGCCTCAGAGCTTGGCGGCGACCAGCTCGTAGGCCTGGCCGACCGTCTCGATGCCCTCGAGCTCGTCCTCGGGCACCTCGACACCGAACTCTTCCTCGAGCGCCATGACCAACTCGACCAGGTCGAGGCTGTCGGCGTCGAGGTCGTCGCCGAACTTGGCGTCGGGCGTCACCTGGTCCTCGGAGACCGACAGCACCTCGACGGCGCACTTCTGGAAGCGGGCGAACAGTTCTTGATCCAACGGATGTCTCCTTGTTGCGATGGCGGCTCCAGTGTAGAGCCGACCGGGTGAGAGGGGCGGATGGGCGTTCCGGTCAGTGGCCCATGCCGAGGCCGCCGTCGACCGGGATGACGGCGCCGGTGATGTATGCGGCGTCGGCCGACGCGAGGAACGCCACGACACCGGCGATCTCGTCGGGCGCCGCCGCGCGTTCGAGCGGGACGGCGGCGACGATCTGTGACATGCGGTCGTCGCCGAGCGCCTTGGTCATGTCGGTCTCGACCGGACCCGGCGCCACCACGTTGACCGTGATGCCGCGCGACCCGAGCTCGCGGGCGAGCGATCGGGCGAGTCCGACGAGGCCGGCCTTCGAGGCGGCGTAGTTCGCCTGGCCCGCGGCACCGAGCAGACCGACGACCGACGACATGAGCACGATCCGCCCCTTGCGTGCCTTGAGCATGCCGCGTGCGGCGCGCTTGGTGACGCGGTACGAGGCGGTGAGGTTGGCGTCGAGGACGCTCGCGAAGTCGTCCTCGGACATCCGCAGGATGAGCCCGTCGCGCGTGACACCGGCGTTGCTGACGAGGATCTCGACCGGGCCACCGAACTCGGCCTCGACGGCGGCGAAGGCCGCGTCGACCTGCTCGCCGTCGGTGACGTCGCATCGCACGCCGAAGAACCCCTCGGGCGGCGGCGACGAGTGGTAGGTGACGGCCACGTGGTCGCCGAGCGCCTTGAACCGCTCCGCACACGCGAGCCCGATGCCCCGCGACCCGCCGGTGATCAAGACGATGCGTGGTTCGCTCATGCTGCAGTTCCTTCCAGGTCGTTCATGTGGCGTCGCCTCGCCGGCGCAGGACGCAGCTCGCGGCGGTCATG
>JAUHYJ010000648.1 GCA_030425785.1 Acidimicrobiia bacterium
CGCCATGATCGCCGGCGTCGAGGCGACGGCGATCGCGCTGGCGATCGGCGTGGTCCTCGGTCTCGTCATCGATCTCGCCGGCGGCTGGATCGACCGTGTCGTGATGCGGATCATCGACGGCGTCTCGGCGATCCCCGCGCTGGTCCTGGCGATCGCGATCATCGCCGCGCTCGGTTCGGGGCTGACGCGGTCGATGTTCGCCATCGGCGTCGCGTTCGCGATGTCGATGACGCGGCTCGTGCGCGGCCTCACCCTGTCCGAACGCGAGCGCCTCTACGTCGACGGCGCACGCGTCGCGGGAGCATCTCGGACACGGCTCCTCGCGAGCCACATCGCGCCCAACATCGCCGGCCCCGTCGCCGTGCAGGCCACGCTCGTCTTCGCGTCGGCCGTCACGATCGAAGCCGGCCTGAGCTTCCTGGGGCTCGGCGTGCAGCCACCCGAGGCGAGCTGGGGCAGCATGCTCGCCAGCGCCCAGCGCATCGTCCGTGAGTCACCGTTCCAGGCGATCCCGCCCGGTGTCGCGATCGTCATGACCGTCTTGTCGATCAACGTCCTCGGCGATGCCGTCGTGCGACGCCGAAAGGGCGCGTCGTACGACCACCCGACCGGCTATCTCGAGCCGGCGCACATCGTGGCACGCCAGTCCGGCACCACTCCGGACGGGCCTCGCCACGCGGCACTGCTCAGCGCCCAGGGTGTCGGCGTCCGGTACGGCGACGTCGAAGCCGTCGTCGACGCCGACCTCGAGGTCGCACCGGGCGAAGTCGTTGCGGTCGTCGGCGAATCGGGCAGCGGCAAGACGTCGCTGGCGATGGCCCTCGCCGGGCTGTTGACGCCCCCGGCGCAGATCGAGGCCGTGCGTGTGAACCTCGACCCGGTCGGCGGGGACGACGGAGGGGCCATCGATCTCGTCGACGCCGACGATCCGACTCGGCGGCGCTGGCGGTCGCACGTCGGTGTCGTGTTCCAGGAACCGGCAGCCAGCTTGAACCCGCTGCAGACCGTCGGCCGGCAGCTGCGCGACGTCATCAGCGCACAGCGACGGATCGGTGGCCGTGCGACCGGCGAGGGGATCGACGCCGAGATCGTGCGGCTGCTCACCGACGTCGGCCTCCCCCGCCCCGACGAGGTCGCCACGCTCCGACCCGGACAGATCTCCGGGGGGATGGCGCAGCGCGTCATGATCGCTCTGGCGCTGGCCAAGAACCCCGAACTCCTCATCGCCGACGAGCCGACGACAGCGCTCGACGTCACGGTGCAGGACGAGATCATCAAGCTCCTGCGCTCGCTCTGTGCGAAGCGCCACTTCGGCGTGGTGCTCGTGACGCACGACCTCGGCGTCGCAAGTGAGTTGGCCGATCGCTGCGTCGTCATGTTCCGCGGTCGAATCGTCGAGGCGGCGAGCATCGCCGAGATCGTCCGTCACCCGCGGCACCCGTACACCGCATCACT
This sequence comes from Acidimicrobiia bacterium, assembly GCA_030425785.1. Taxonomy (GTDB): domain Bacteria; phylum Actinomycetota; class Acidimicrobiia; order Acidimicrobiales; family Ilumatobacteraceae; genus Ilumatobacter. The sequence continues at coordinate 1,456 of JAUHYJ010000648.1, forward strand.
CGTTGCCGCCGTGCCACAGAACGTCAGCGGACGACCGATCCTCGAGGCCCCGGTCCCGGTCGACGACGTCGACGACGACGTCGTCGACGCCACGCCCGGCGACCGGCGAATCGATGGTCCGCGCGGGCCATGGGATGAGCAGTGTGCGTTCCACACGCGCTGCCCGCATGTGGTGCCGGCGTGTCGCACCGGCGCACCCGAGATGCTGCCCGCCGACCCGGCGGCACCTGTCCGAGTCGCTTGCTTGCGCGCCGACGAACTCGTGCTCGAAGGGGCAGCCCGAGCGGCAGACGGCGAGGCGACCGCATGAGCAGCGCACTCGTCACGACGACCGACCTCACCGTCGAGTTCCCACGACGGCGGTCGCTCACCAACTGGCGGCCCGAGCCGTTCGTCGCCGTCGATCGGGCCTCGATCGAGATCAACCGCGGCGAGATCACCGGCCTGGTCGGCGAGTCGGGGTCCGGCAAGTCGACGCTCGCGCGCGCGTTGCTCAAGCTCGTCGACTTCTCCGGTTCGGCCACCGTCGACGGCGTCGACATCGTCGACCTGCCCACGCCGGCCCCGCTCTCGTACCGCCGGTCGGTGCAAGCCGTCTTCCAGGATCCGCTGCAGGCGCTCAACCCGCGCCACGACGTCCGACGCCTGGTCGGCGAACCGTTGCAGATCCACGCCCGGCTCGATGCTCGCGCCCGCGACGACCGGGTCGTCGAACTGCTCGAATCGGTCGGTCTCGAGGCGACCATGCTCGACCGGACGAGTCGGGAGCTGTCGGGCGGCCAACGCCAACGGGTCGCCATCGCCCGCGCACTCGCCGTCGAACCGTCGCTCGTGATCCTCGACGAGGCGCTCAGCGCGCTCGACGTCACGACAGCTGCGTCGGTCGCACGTCTCCTGCGCGGTCTCCTGCGCCCGGACTCGGCCATGCTGTTCATCGGTCACGACCTGGCGATGGTTCGCCAACTCTGTGACCGTGTCTACGTCATGCGTGCCGGCACCATCGTCGAGTCGGGTGACGCCGACGACGTCTGCGGCGCGCCGCGCCACGAGTACACCAAGCTGCTCATCGCGT
>JAUHYJ010000040.1 GCA_030425785.1 Acidimicrobiia bacterium
GAACGACGAGACCTGTCCGGCGAAGACGAGCCCGAGGCCGATGCCGGACCCGACGAAGCCGACGGCGAGGCCGGCGCGGTGCGGCGGCAGCGTGCGCGCGGCGATGGCCGGCGACGGGATCCAGATCACGGCCCCACCCAGCCCCATCGCGAACAGTGCGATGCCGAGGACCGGTGCGTTCGGTGCAAACGAGGCGAGCGCGAGCGCCGAGGTCGACACCGTCAGCCCGAGCCGCATCAGCCCGACGAGCGTCGCCCGGCTGGCCGCCCACGACATCAGGAGCGTGCCGAGCAGGTAGGCCGTGACGTTGAGGGTGCCGAAGAAGCCGGCCAGGGTGTTCGACCCACCGAGCACGTCGTCGCGAGCGTCGGGCAGGACGACGCCCCACGTGAACCGCCCGAACGCCTGGGCGACACACGCCGACGCCATCACGAGCGAGATCACGACCCACGCCCGATCGAGACGTCCCGGGGCCCGGTCCGGCGATCGCTCCCCTGACGGGTCGGGTCGTCGCCGGTCGGGGTCGGTCACGCCGCGCACCCTACGACGGCGTCGTGCCCGGCGCCGCGTCGGCGGTCGTGTCAGGCGGACGGGTGATGGATCGCGGCGCCGGTCACCGCGTCGAACAGGTGGATCCGATCGGGGCGCCAGCCGAGATCGAGCACGGTGCCGAGTCGCGGCGCGACTCCGGGCCGGGCGGCGACGATGGGGAGCCCGGCCGCCGTGCGCATCCGGACCGCCGTCGTGTAGCCGAGGTGTTCGCTCGCGACGACCTCGGCGACGATGGCGTCGTCTTGGGGGACCCCGAGCTCGACGTCGTCGGGGCGCACGCCGACGGTGATCGGCAACCCGTGCCGCGCATCGAGCCCCGGCGCCCACATCCGGATCGACCGGCCCGGGAGGTCGATCCACCGGCCGTCGCCGTCGACACGGACCACGCCCGGCAACAGGTTCATCGCCGGCTCACCGAAGAACGCAGCGACCGCGGCCGTCGACGGCCGATCGAACAGCTCGCCGGGGGTGTCGTACTGGACGAGCTCGCCCGCGACCATCACGCCGATCCGGTCGCTCATCACCATCGCATCACGTTGGTTGGCCGTCGCCATGATGGTGGTGAGACGGCGCTCGCGGTGGACACGCATGATCTCGCTCCGGAGCTTGATGCGCACCTGGTCCTCGAGATAGCCGAACGGTTCGTCGAGCAGCAGGGTCGACGGCGATGCGATGACGGCGCGGACCAGCTGGATCAAGCGACGCTGCCCTTCCGAGAGCGTCGACGGCCGTCGATCGAGCAGGTCGGTGATCCCGAACGCCGCCGCCTCCTCGGCCACCTTGGCGGCCAACCCCCCGGGCCGGTCGTGGAAGCGCGGCAGCGCGCGTCCGAGCGGGCCGGGTGAGGGCCGCACCTCGAGGGGGAACTGGATGTTGCGGGCGGCGCTCACCTGCTTGACGAGTTGGTTCTGCTGGGTGACCAGGCCGACGTGCCGCTCACGGGTGTCGAGCCGGGTGATGTCGACGCCGCCGAGCCGGACGACCCCGAGTGTCGGCCGGTCGAGCCCGGCGACGATGCGCAACGCCGTGGTCTTCCCGCAACCGGACGGCCCGACGATCGAGACGAACTCCTCGGCGTCGACGGTCATCGAGAACCGGTGCAGGGCGTCCCGGTCGCGCTCCGGGTCACGCTTCGTGACCCCGTCGAACCGCACCGAGTACACGCCGGCGAGCGTACCCGTCGTGCCGATGGGTGTCGCCGCGAGGTCAGGCGCGGTCGACCGGCACCAGCCGGGCCAGCTGGGTGACGTGACCCGGCTCGAGCTCGGCGACCGCTTCGACACCGAGCAGCTTCATCGTGCGTGCGATCTCGTCGGCGAGGATCTCGATCGCGCGGTCGACGCCGCGCCGACCGCCGGCCATGAGCCCGTACAGGTACGCGCGGCCGACGAGCGTGAACGACGCACCCATCGCGATCGCGGCGACGACATCGGCGCCCGACATGATGCCGGTGTCGACCCAGACCTCGATGTCGTCGGGCAGCTCGTGCCGGACGCGTGGCAGCAGATGGAACGGCACGGGCGCGCGGTCGAGCTGGCGACCGCCGTGGTTCGAGAGCAGCACGCCGTCGACGCCGAGATCGGCGCAACGCGTGGCGTCCTCGAGCGTCTGCACACCCTTGACCACGACGGGGCCCGGCCAGCGGTCCTTGATCCACGCCAGGTCGTCGTAGGTCACGGTCGGATCGAACATCGAGTCGAGCAGCTCGGCGACGGTGCCGTCGAACTCCTTGAAGGTCGAGAAGCCGAACGGCTCGGTGGTGAGGAAGTCGAACCACCAGCGGACCTTCGGGATCGCGTTGAACACGGTGCGGCCGGTGAGGGTGGGCGGGATCGTCAGCCCGTTGTATCGGTCGCGTAGCCGCGCACCGCCGACCGGGACGTCGACCGTGACGAGCAGGGTCTCGAACCCCGCTGCGGCTGCCCGGTCGAGCACGTCCATCGACCGGTCGCGGTCGGCCCACATGTACAGCTGGAAGAAGTTCCGGCCGTCCGGGTTCACCGCCGCGACCTCCTCAGGGGTCGCCGTGCCGACCGTCGACAGCGAGAACGGGATACCCGCGGCACCTGCGGCGGCGGCGCCCGCCTTCTCGCCGGCGGCGTGCAGCATGCGCGTGAAACCGGTGGGAGCGATGCCGAACGGCATCGCGGACGTGCCACCGGTGACCGTGACGGAGGTGTCGACCCGTGACACGTCACGCAGGATCGCCGGGTGGAACTCGATGTCGCGGAACGCCTGGCGGGCGCGAGCGAGCGAGAGCTCCTCCTCGGCGGCGCCGTCGCAGTAGTCGAACGGTGCCTTGGGGGTCACCCGCTGCGCGATCGCGCGCAGGTCGGCGATGGTGTGGGCTCGCCGGAGCCGCGCCGCGGTGCGGTCGACCGTCGGCCGCCGGAACTTCAGCAGGTCGGCGAAGTCGGCGGGCCGGGGGATCTGTCGGTTCATCGGGATCCAGTTCTACTCGGTCGTCGTCGAGCCGATCTCGGCGAGCCGGCCCAGCGGCCCGTCGAGTCGGTCGGGATCGCCCGCGGTCGATCCGTCGACGAGGGGTAGGGTCGATCGCGCAGGAGTCATCGAGCAGGGAGCGCCATCATGTCAACGACCGAGGCGAGTTCGCCGACCATGCCGCTGCTCATCGTGCCGGTCGGCACCGACGTCACCGACCCGGTCGAATGGGCCGCAGCTCACCGGGACGAGATCATCGCCGGCCTCCACCACGCAGGCGCCGTGCTCGTGCGTGGTCTCGGCATCGACAGCCCGACGGTGTTCCGCGCCGTGTGTGCGGCGATCTCGCCGGAGCTCCGCAACTACGTCGGTGGCGACTCGCCCCGCACCGACCTGGCCGATCAGGTGTACACGTCGACGGAGTATCCGTCCCACCTCGAGGTCTTCCTCCACAACGAGCTGTCGTACGCCGGCTGGTCGCCCGACCGCGTGTTCTTCTGCTGTCTCGTCCCCGCCGAGACCGGTGGCGAGACCCACGTCGCCGACGGCCGTGAGATCTACCGTCGCCTCGACCCCGACGTCCGCGACCGGTTCGAGTCACGCGGCGTGACCTACCTGCAACACCTGTGGGATGCGAACGACGCCCCCGGCGTCGGCAAGTCGTGGCAGGAGACGTTCGAGACGGATGACCGGGACGCCGTCGAGGGGTACCTCCGCGACTCGGACATGGAGTTCGAGTGGACCGCGCTCGGCATCCGCACGGCCGCGACCCACCCGGCCGTGCTGACCCATCCCGTCACCGGCGAGCGGTGCTGGCACAACCAGGCCGACCAGTGGCACCGCGATCTGGCCGGCGTGAAGGTGTCGTTCGGCGGCGGGGACGACGATCGCGTCGACCCGACGACCGCCGGGGTCGAGACGCTCGGCAACCACGTCGTCTTCGGCGACGGCTCCGAGATCGACGTCGCCGACCTGCACCACGTCCGATCGGTGACCACCGCCTGCGAGATGACGTTCCCGTGGCGGGCCGGCGACGTCCTGGTCGTCGACAACATCATGGCGATGCACGGCCGCAAGCCGTTCACCGGCGAACGACGAGTGATCGTGGCGATGGCATGAGCACCGCGACGAACGACACCACGACAGACGACAGCGCGACGAACGACACCGCGACCCTCGCACGGCTGCGACACGACCTGTCGGCGGCGTTGCGCCTCGCCGATCGGTTCGGGTTCTCGGAGGGCATCTGCAACCACTTCTCGGCGGTGGCGCCCGGCGACGGCGGGTACCTCCTGATCAATCCGCTCGGCCTGCACTGGTCCGAGATCGGCCCGGACGACCTGCTCCTGATCGACGGCGACGGCGCCGTGGTCGAGGGCGACGGCGAGGTCGAGGCGACCGCGCTCCACATCCACGTCGCGGGGCACCGCGCGAACCCACGCCATCGCGTGATCCTGCACGTCCACATGCCACACGCGACCGCCCTCACCATGGTCGAGGGCGGCCACCTCGCGATGGCGCACCAGACCGCCGTCAGGTTCCATCGCCGGATGACCCACGTCGCGTTCCGTGGCATCGCGCTCGACCGCAGCGAAGGCGATCGGCTCGCGGATGCGCAGCGTCGCGACCCCGATGTCGACATCATGTTTCTCGATCACCACGGCATCACGATCGGCGGCGAGTCGGTGGCCGTCGCATTCGACGACCTCTACTACCTCGAGCGCGCGTGTCGCCAGCAGATCCTCGCCCAGTCGACGGGGCTGCCGCTGAAGCTCATCCCCGAGCCGATCCTCACCGAGACCTGGCGACAGCTCGCGGACATCCGCCGCGAGTCGGCCGAGCTCCACTTCGCGGCGCAGATGCGCGCGAACGGCTGGCCGCCGCCGGTCGGCTGACCCCGGCCCGCCCCGGTCAACGCCCGACGCGGCGGCGCGCGTCGTCGGGTGATTCCGCCGCGCGCGCGGCCTCGATGCCCGCGGCCCGGTCGATCGGCGACGTCGCCATCCCGTGGTCGGCCGGCGGGGCGACACCGGGCGGGAACATCGCGTAGCCGTCGGCGTCACGCGGTTGCTTGTCGAGGTGCAGCTCGCGCGTGTTGACACCCTTCGGCGGGTCGACCGGCACACCGTCGACCATCTCGACGTCGACCCACCACTTCTTCACCGGGTTGATCGAGCCGCGCCCGAGCCGATCGTCGAGGTGCGCGATCCACCGGCGGGTGAACGGCAGCTTCATCGCCGCCCACTGGAACGGCCGCTCGGCGAGCACGCCCTCGACGTTGTACGGACACGTCTTCATGCAGCGACCGCACGCGGACCCGCGCATGTTCGTGATCCGGTAGCGGGCGCACCGGTCGACGTCGGGCTTCCACATCTCGTAGCCGTTGAACATCACCTTGTCGCCGAACCGGATCGCGCCGCACGGGCACTCGCGGGCGCACTTGGTGCACTTGGTGCAGAAGTCCTGCAGGCCGAAGTCGATCGGGCGATCGGAGGTCAACGGCAGGTCGGTCGTGACGACACCCGACTTGAAGCGCGGCCCGACGAACGGGTTGAGCACGAGCTCGCCGATCCGCGACAGCTCGCCGATGCCGGACTGCAACAGGAGCGGGATGTGGTTGACCTCGTCGTCACGGGCGGAGTGCGCCTGGGCGGCGTGACCGAGCCGGCGCAGATGGGCGGCGATCGTGTTCGAGATGATCGACGCGCGCAGGTACGCCCGCATCGACTGGGCGCCGCTGATCCAGTCGTCGCCGGACGCACCCTCCATCGTCTCGTACCCCTGGTCGAGCACGAAGATGATCGCGTTGCGGTGCGCAGGCTCGATCGGCGTGCCGTCGGGGCGGTGGGAGTACCACGCGTACTCGGGGGCCTCGCACACGCCGACCAGGTCGGCGCCGAGGAAGTGACCCAACGCCTTCACCGACGCCGCGTTGTCGTCGGGGTCGTCGGTGCCGGGCGCGACGGTGTCCGCGTGCTCGCCGCGGTGGAGCGCTGCCAGCCGGCTGAGCAGTTCCTCGGTGGCGCGGCCGTGCGGCGCCTTCGGGATGAAGCGCGCGACCTCGGTCTTCGGCCGTGCACCGAGGTCGCCGGCTCGGGCGCGCACGAAGAAGTTGTGTCGAGCCGACGGCCGCTGCACCTCCTCGGGAATGATCAGCGTCGTCGGTTCGTCGACCCGCTTGACCTTCTCCATCGGATAGCGACCGAGGTGCCACGGCCGGTGCCGGCCGTCGAGGCGCTTCCAGCCCGGCCGGGTGCCGCCCCAGCCGACGAGGTGCCGCGCCCGGATCCATGCGTTCCGCTGCGGTGAGCGGCGGGCGAGCGGACGGTCGATCGGCAGGTCGAGCTCGGTCGTGACGACGGCGATCGCGTACCCGTCGGGCAGGAACGGATGGCGGAACATGCCGCTACGACCGGGTTCGAGCACCCCGGCCCGCCACCCGACCTCGTGCCGTTCGACGTCCGAGGCCGCAACGGAGTGGGCGGTGGCGGCGAACCCGAGGGTGCCGAGGTAGCGCGCGAGCACGGTGGCGACCTCGATCGCGCGCAGGTCGGCCGCGGCCTGCTCGGCGCCCTCGATCCAGCGCGCGCCGGGCTCACCGTCGCCGGCCGGACGACCCAGCCCGACGAGGATCGCGATGGCGTGGGTGTGGCCGTCGATCTGCTGTCCCGGCGCCCAGTCGCCGTCCTCCAGTCGCGTGATGCCGACGACGTCGGCGTCGAGGAAGTAGCAGTAGCCGCGGACGTTGTCGACGGTCGCCTCGGGTGACGGCAGCGGCGCCTGCGCGGGTGCGACGTCAGCCGTGCGAGCGGCGACGAAGACGTCACGGACGGGCGCAAGCACCCTGGTCACGCTCCACTCCCCCGTCGTGTCGGCGGGGTGCTCGGCGCCGGACGACCAGCGACCCGCCGGCTCGCCGCGGGGCAACCACTCGGTCGGGAGGGGGCCGGCTGCGGCCGGGCGGGAACGGTTGGAGAACAGACGCATGGGAACGGTCGCGACGGACGACAGCACCGTACCCTTCCAGGGCGATCGTGAAGACGGCGGACCGATGGTCGTCAGCGGTCGAACCGAGCCCCCGCGAGCAGCAGCGCGCCGGGGCGGGCTTCGATCGCGAGCGGCGTGTGCCCGACGCATTCGCCGTCGGCGTCGACGCGGACGGGCTGCTCGGCGTCGATCTCGATGCGGGCGCCGCGGAGCACCTGCACGTCGGGATGACCGACGTGGCCGCCACTCCCCGCCTTCGGGAGGAGTCGCAGCATCGCGAAGCGCGTCGACGGTCCGATCAGCACCACGTCGAGGAGGCCGTCGCGGGCGTCGGCGTCGGGGGCGATCCGCATCCCGCCGCCGAACGTCGGGGTGTTGGCGACGCCGACGAGGTTCGGACGCACGTCGTGCGGCACACCGTCGACGGTGATCCGGAGCGCGTGCTCGCGCATCGTCGGGATCTCGAGCAGCGTGGCCACGGTGTACTTCGCGCTGCCCGGCGGCCAGCGCAGGCGCTCGGCGCGGATGGTCACGTCGACCGAGAGACCGAGCGTGGCGACGGTGGCCCCGTATCGACCACCGATCCGGAGCAGATCGACCCGTTCGGCGGGCCCGAGCGAGCGGTCGACCGCCTGGGGCACGTCGCGCGGCAACCCCATCGCCGCCGAGAAGTCGTTGCCCGAGCCGACCGGGACGACGCCGAACGCGACGCCGGTCTCGGCGACCACCTGCAGCGCCTGGTGCACCGTGCCGTCACCGCCGACGGCGACCAGTCGATCGGCACCGTCCCCGAGAGCGGCGCGCGCCCGGTCGGCAGCGACGGCCGGCGAGTCGACCGCCACGCGTTCGACGTCGTAGCCGTGCCGCTCCGCCTCGGCGACCAGGCGCGCGGACGCCTCGTGCGCCGTGCCGCGGCCGGCGGCCGCGTTCTCCCACACGACGAGGTGCATGGCGCCAGACCGTACCGCCGACATCGGCGCCCCCGATGGACGAGCGCGCCGTCGCCCTCTGCCAGGATCATGGCGATGGCGTACGCACAGACACCGGTCGGCGACGAGCGCTGGTTCGCGAGTCGCGGCACCGGGCGGCCGGCGCGCCGGCCGAACATCGTGTTCGTGCTCGCCGACGACCTGGGCTGGGCCGACCTCGGCTGCTTCGGCTCGACCGAGATCGAGACGCCCAACCTCGACCGGCTCGCGGCCGAGGGCATCCGGTTCACGCACGCCTACGCACCGTCACCCTGGTGCTCACCGACCCGGATCGCGCTCTACACCGGCCGCTACCCCGGCCGACTCGACGCCGGGCTCGAGGAACCGTTGCGGACGCGACAGGACGGCAACGGCATCCCGCACGACCATCCGACGCTCGCGTCGCTGCTCGTCGACGCGGGCTACACGACCGCGATGTTCGGCAAGTGGCACTGCGGCTTCATGCCATGGTTCAGCCCGATGCGGTCGGGCTACCAGCGGTTCTTCGGCTGCATCGACGGCGCGATCGACTACCACGAGCACATCGGCACGCTCGGCGAGCCCGACCTGTGGGACGGCGAGACACCGATCACCGAGGTCGGCTACTTCACCGACATGATCTCCGAGCGGGCTGCCGAGTGGATCGGCGAGCAGGGCGACGACCCGTACTACCTCCAGCTCAACTACACCGCACCGCACTGGCCGTGGGAGGGACGCGGGGACGCCGACGTCGGCGCCCGCATCCGCGCCGACTTCGAGGCGCAGGACGGCCCCGATTCCTGGCCGCTGCTCCACTGGGACGGCGGCTCGCTGGCGAAGTACCGAGAGCTGGTCGAGACGATGGACGAGGGCATCGGCGTGGTGCTGGATGCGATCGCCGCGAGCGGCGCCGCCGAGGACACGATCGTCTGCTTCGCATCGGACAACGGCGGTGAGCGATGGTCGAAGAACTGGCCGTTCGTCGGCGAGAAGGGCGACATCACCGAGGGCGGCATCCGGGTGCCGTTCATCCTGCGTTGGCCGGCCGCGGTCGACGGCGCCCAGGTCAGCGGTGAGCCGCACATCATGCTCGACTGGACGGCGACGCTGCTCGACGCCGCAGGGACGGTTCCCGACCCGGTGTACCCGCTCGACGGCCCGAGTCTGCTCCCGTGGCTCGTCGACGGCGCGGCCTACCCCGACCACGATCTGTACTGGCGCATCTCGTCGCAGAGCGCGATCCGTCGCGGCCCGTACAAGTTCGTCCGCAACGACCGTGGACGGGCGCGGCTCGGCAACTGGCCGGTGCGTCCAGGTCGGTTCGAGCACCTGTACGACGTGACGGTCGACGGACGCGAAGCCGCGGACATCGCCCGTTTCCACCCCGACGTGGTCGACGAGCTGCGGCGTGCGCTCGACGCCCTGAACGACGCGATGCTCGCGTACCCGTCCGAGCATCCGGGCCTGCCTCGCCAAGCGACGCCGGCGTCACCGGCCGTCGGGCAGGCCGACTGATGCTGTTCACGGCGCCGGCCACGAAGCTCGTCGCGAACGAGGCGGTCGACGCACTCGTCGACGGCTGCCACTCGGCGGTCGCGGCGCACAGCCGGCGCAGCTTCCAGTTCGCCGCGGGGCTCGCCGCCGAGGACGGCGTCGAGCTCGACGAGGAGGTCCTGTGGCTCGGCACGGTGCTCCACGACATCGGGCTGTCACCCGCCGCCGACGGTGACGAGCGCTTCGAGGTGCGCGGCGCCAACCTCGTCCGCGAGCTGCTCAGCGACCACGGCATGGAGCGCGACCGCGTCGCGAACGTGTGGGACTGCATCGCGATGCACGCGTCGACGCCGCTCGCCCGCCACAAGTCCGCCGAGACCCTCTAGGCGAACCTCGGCATCGCGCTCGACGTGCGCGGCGGTGGCCGCGACCGGCTCCCAGCCGACTTCGTGCGGGCCGTCCTCGACCGTTGGCCGCGCCGCGGCTTCGCGCGTGACTTCGAGCAGGTGCTGGCCGACGAGGTCCGCGCCCACCCCGGCTCGGTCCGCATGTCGTGGCTCGAGTCGGTGGCCACGGTGCACGTACACGGCTTCACGCCGACCGACTTCCTCGCCGGGCTGCGAGCGAGCGACGACTTCGTCTGACGGCGTCAGCCGTCGGGCGACTCGCCGCCGTGCGGCTGGTGCTGCAGGGCACCCAAGAGCTGCGAGATCTGGTGGTGCTCCTCGAGCGGGTGACGCAGGTGCAGCTCGTCGTCGACGGCGTAGTGGTTCCGGCGTCCACGCCGCTCACGGCGGAGATAGCCGTCACGCTCGAGGTCGTCGACGATCTGGAGCGCCGTCCGCTCGGTGACGCCGACGAGGTCGGCGATGTCACGCAGTCGCAGATCGGGCGTTCGGGCGATCGCCAGCAGGACGTGTGCGTGGTTCGTCAGGAACGTCCACGAGCGACCGCTCGGCTCGTCCGCACCGGTCCGGGCCACCTCGGCAGTGTACTCCTCCACGGGATCTGACAAGTAGTTTAACTATAGAATTGCATTTCATGTAATGGTCTGCGTATGTTGTCCCTCATGATCGCTCGCCCCACGACCGTTCGCCCGGACCGAATCGCCTCGGACGCACGCCCGGCCGACGAGGACGCCCCGTGCTGACCGTCGTCCTGCTCGTCGCGGTCCTCACGCCGCTCGCAGCGACCGGTGCGGCGTCACTCGCCGGCGCACGTGTCGCTCTGACCGCCCGCATCTGCGTCGCGGCAACCGCGGTGGCGACGATCGCCGCCGCGGTGGCACTCGGTGCGACGGTGACCGCCGACGACGGCAACCCGAGCGTGGGGCTCGAACTCCCGACCGCGGCGGTGCTCGGCGTCGATCGCGCGACCGCGATGCTGCTCGTCGCCGTCGTCGGCACCGGCCTCGTGGTGGCCAGCTTCTCTCGTCGCTCGCTCGATGCGGGACACCACCGCACGCGGGGCTACTTCACGGCGCTCGCCGCCGTGGTCACCGGGTCAGCGCTCGTCGTACTGCCCGGCGGACCGATGCCGCTCGTCGTCGGCTGGCTCGTCTCCGGGCATGCGCTCCTGCACCTGGCGGGCGGATGGGTCGACTCGACCGGCGCACGCCGTGCCCACCGCCGGGCGCGAGCGACCGTGATCGTCGGCGACGTGGCCCTCGTCGCCGGTGTGGCGATCGCCGTCGCCGTCGCCGGCCCCGCGGCGGTCGCCGCGCCCGCTGACACGATCGGCGAGCTCACGTCGGCATCGCTCGCCGGCATCGGCGGCCACATGTTCGTCGCCGTCGCCGTCCTCGTCGCGGGCGCATCGAGGTCGGCACTCGTGCCGTTCCACCGATGGCTGACGGCCACGCTGTACGCGCCGACGCCCGTCTCGGCGCTCGTCCACGCCGGCTTCGTCAGCGGTGCCGGGCTCCTGCTCATCCGGTTCGCGGTCCCGTTCGTCCGCGCCGACGTCGCCGTCGTCGCCGCCATGGCGCTCGCGACCGCCACCATCGCACTCGGTGTCGGGGCCGCCCTCACCCGCCCCGACGCGAAGGGGGCGCTCGCCTGGTCGACCGTGGCGCAGATGGCGTTCATGGTGCTGCAGTGCGCGGTCGGCGCATTCGCAGGCGCCGTGTTCCACATCATCGGTCACGGCATGTACAAAGCGGCGCTGTTCCTCGGGGTCGGCGACACCGTGGCCGCCACGTTGCGCTCACGCCGTGCGCCCCGGCGATCGACACCACTCGGCGTCGGCGTGCACGCGGCGGCAGCCGCCGCCATCGCCACCGGTGCCGTGGCGCTCGGGCTCGTCGTCGGACCGACCGGACTCCAGACGGGTGAGTGGCTCGTGCTCGTCGTGTTCGCCTGGCTGGCGCTCGCCGCCGGCGCGCACGGCGCGCTCGGCACGACGTCGCTCGGACGCGGGGCTGCCGCGACGATCGCAGTCGCCGGGGCGGCGTTGGCCGCGGTCGCGTACTTCGCCGGCCTCGCCGCCACGAAGCGGTTCCTCGCACCGTCGTTCGAGACCGTCGAACCCGACACCACCGTGACCACGATCGGCGCCATCGTCGCCGTGACGGTGCTCGCGGCGCTCGCCGCATCGGTCGTCGCACCCGGCACGTCCGCCTCGGCGTGGCGGTCCGGCCTTCGCCACCGGGTGCAGCACTGGACCGAGGTCCGGGCGCCGCTCGATCTGTCGTCGGTGACGCCTGCCTCCTCGACCGCGCCGCCGGCCCACCGCCACGCCGAGGCGCCGAACGGCGACGACCGCGTCCAGGTCGCCGAGTTGCAGGCCAAGGTCGCGCGGGCGGTCGAGATCGTGGCGCCGATGTGGCCGCTGGCGTCGTTCGTCGCCGTCAACCCGCTGGGCGGGCTCGAACGGCAGAGCTTCGACGATGCGACCGCCGAGGCGCGGCGGTGGTCACGTGGCCGGACCCACCGGACGCTCGACCAGTTCCGAGCCGACCACGAACGCGGACTGAGCACCAGCGACGATCTGGTCTACGCGGCCCACGAGCTGGCGATGGTCGCGTGCAGCCAGCCGCCGGTCGAGCTGCCCGGACGGGCGATCGACGCAGTCGAGGTCGTGCTCGCCGACCTCCTGCACGGGCCGTGCGCCGCGACGGTCCCCGAACCGCGCACGGCGCTCGAGCGGCGGTTCGGCCCGGACGCCGGCGACCTCGTCGGCATCGACGATCTCGTCGGCGAGTGGGTGGCCGGACACCTCGCACCCCCGACCTGGCCGCTCGAGGTTCCACCCGATGCCGGCCGGCACGCGTTCATCGCCACGGCGCGGCGCGACGCGATCGCCGTGGCCCGACGGCACC
>JAUHYJ010000041.1 GCA_030425785.1 Acidimicrobiia bacterium
CATGCGGCGTCCTCCGTCGCGGTTCGCGCCGCCTGCTTGTCGGCGTACGCGGTCGCCGCGGCACGGACCCACTCGCCGTCTCGGTGGGCCCCGACACGAGTGGCCATGCGCTCGCGGTTCGACGGGCCGTTGCCCTTGACGACGTCCCAGAATTGATCCCAGTCGATCGCGCCGTGCACGTAGTGGCCGGCCTCGTCGTCGAAGCGGAGGTCGGGGTCGGGGATCGTCAGGCCGAGGAGGTCGGCCTGGGGAACCGTGGCGTCGATGAACTTCTGGCGGAGCTCGTCGTTGCCGAACCGCTTGATGCCCCATCGCATCGATTGCTCGCCGTGTGTCGACTCGGCGTCGGGCGGCCCGAACATCATGATCGACGGCCACCACCACCGGTCGAGCGCGTCCTGGGCCATCGCTCTCTGGGCGTCGGTGCCGTTCGCGAGCTCGAGCATGATCTGGAAGCCCTGGCGCTGGTGGAAGCTCTCCTCTTTGCAGATGCGGATCATCGCCCGGGCATAGGGGCCGTACGAGCATCGGCACAGCGGCACCTGGTTCATGATCGCGGCGCCGTCGACGAGCCATCCGATCGCGCCGACGTCGGCCCACGTCAGCGTGGGGTAGTTGAAGATCGACGAGTACTTCTGGCGGCCCGTGTGGAGCCGGTCGAGGAGCTCCTCGCGTGGCGTGCCGAGCGTCTCGGCGGCGCCGTAGAGATAGAGCCCGTGGCCGGCCTCGTCCTGCACCTTGGCGGTGAGGATCGCCTTGCGGCGCAGCGACGGTGCCCGGGTCAACCAGTTGCCCTCGGGCTGCATGCCGATGATCTCGGAGTGCGCGTGCTGGGCGATCTGGCGGACGAGCGTCTTGCGATAGTCGTCGGGCATCCAGTCGCGGGGCTCGATGCGCTCGTCGGCGTCGATCAGGGCGTCGAAGTGGGCCTGTTCGGCACCGGTCGCCGCGTCGTCGGCGTGCGATGCGTCGGTCGCGTCGGCGGGCGCGTCGGTGATGGGCGTCATGGCCACCAGTCTATGACACACTCTTGCAGCTGTCCAGCGCTATCATTGTGTCATGTCGTCGCATGTGGATGTCGTCGATCCGATCGAGGACGTGCGCGCCGCCGCGTGCTCCGACGGTGCTCCCAGCGCCCGGAACCTGATCGTCACCGTGTTCGGCGACGTCGTCGTGCCCGCCGGTGACGCAACCGAGCTGACGGTGGCCGACCTGGCCGCGGTGCTCGCCGGCTTCGGCGTGAACGAGCGGCTGGTGCGCACCTCGCTGTCGCGCATCGTGGCCGACGGGCTGCTCGTCGCACGGTCGAGCGGACGGCGCAGCTTCTACCGCGTCCACCCCGATGCACTCGACCTGTTCCGCAGTGCCGATCGCCGGATCTACCGGCCGTCGACCGAGCCGTGGGACGGGTCGTGGACCCTGGTCGTGCTCGACGGCAACGAGGCGTCGCCGTCCCGACGGGCCCGCCTGCGCCACGAGCTCGGTTGGGCCGGGTTCGGCACGGTGGCGCCGAACGTGATGGCGTCGCCCGTCGTCGAGCCCGACGCGGTGATCGACACGGTCGCGCGAGTCGGTGGCTTCTCGAACGTCCTGGTGACGCGCTCGACGTTGCACGACGGTGACGGGGTCCTCGGTCGGGACGAACTGGTCCGCCGGGCCGTCGAACTCGACGAGCTCGAGGCGAGCTACGCCACGTTCTCCGATCGCTTCGCCGCGCTCGGCGACGACGATCTCGCTCGGCTCGACGATGCGCTCGCGCTCAAGACGCGCCTGCTGCTCGTGTCGACCTTCCGACGGGTCGCGCTGGCCGATCCGCAGCTCCCGCCCGAGTTGCTGCCCGCCGACTGGGCGGGGCGGCGAGCGCGTCGGGAAGCCGACCGCGTCTACCGCGCGGTGTGTGCGGCAGCCGACCGCGAGGTCACGACGCTCACCGGTCTCCGGGCGGCGACCGACCCCGGCCGGTTCGCCCGCTGACGTCGCAGTACGCTCGACGCTGCGATGAGCATCGATCGCCGCGTCGCCGCGGCAGGACGACCGGCAGGACGATCGACCCGGGCTGTCGCATGCGCGGCGGCGGTGACGGCGGTGCTGGCGGCTGTCGTCGTGACGTGGCGACTGGTCGACGATGCCGACGACGTCGATCACGTCGACGCCGATCATGCCGACGACGTCGCCGTACCGTCGACGACCACGCCAACGACGACCCCAACGACCATGACCACGCCAACCACGCCGGCCGCGCCACCCGTCGAATCGGAGCTCCCGTGGCCCGACCCGCCCGGTGATCACGAACCGCACGTGCTCCGCAGCCCGGGGAACGGTCCGCTCGTCGCCGATGCGGGCGGACTGGGCCTGCTCTACGTCAATTCGATCGGCCGGGTGACGCTGCTCGATCTGACGTCGGGCGACCGTACCGAGGTCGAGGTGTCGGCCGAACGGAGCGAGGACGCGATCGCACTCGAGGCGGGCGGCTTCCGGTCGCTCGTCAGGCGGATGAACGTCGAGCTCGCCGGCCCCGGGGCGGCCGTGCTCCGCCTCCATCGACCGACGCTGCTGGGTGGTGGCGGCCGGCTCGACCCGGGCCTGCACCTCTGCCTCACGGTGAGTTGTGTCGCCGCTGGCCGCCACGAGGGCCTCGTCGCCGACGATGTCCCGCCGGACGCCACGAGCGTCGCGCTCGAACCCCTCGACGCGAGCGGTGTGATCGATCGGCCGGACATCGCTGCCCTGCTCGGCGCCGACGTCCCGGTCAGCGGGCGGTTCCGCATCGTCGAGACGCCCGACGGCACGGCTCGCATCCCCGAACCGCTGGGCGGATCGGTGTGGCTCGTCCGCCCCGCCGGAACCGCACCGGCGCGAGCCGATGTGTGAGGATGCCGCCGATGGTTCCCGCTCCGAACGTCCGGTTGACCGACGCCGAGCAGGCGATGCTCGACGGCGGGTCCGGAACGGGCGTGGCGATGGCGATGCGGCTCGTCGCACGCCTCGCCGACGCGATGGGTGCCCGGGCGCTGCGACCGGTCACCGGCGCCCACATCGACAGCTGTCTGTACCACGGGCGGTCCGGGATCGACTTCGTCGACCGGCTCGTCGACGGTGGGGCGCGAGTGGCGGTGCCGACGACGCTGAACGTGTCGAGCCTCGATCTGCTCCACCCCGATCTGTACCGCGGTGACGACGAGACCCGTCGTTCCGCCAGGGCGCTGATGGACGGCTACGTCGCACTGGGCTGCCAGCCGACCTGGACGTGCGCCCCGTACCAGCGCGAGGTGCGGCCGGGTCTGGGCGAACACGTCGCCTGGGCCGAGTCGAACGCGATCGTCTTCGCGAACAGCGTCCTCGGTGCACGCACCCACCGCTACGGCGACTTCATCGACATCGCCGCGGCGATCACCGGGCGGGTTCCGGACGCCGGTCTCCATCGCGACGAGCACCGGCGGGCGACGCTGGTCGTCGACGTGTCCGGCCTGTCACCGGCATTGCTCGCCACCGATGCGGCCTACCCGGTGATCGGCTTCGTCATCGGCCGCCTCAGCGGCTCGGCGGTCCCGGCCATCGTCGGGTTGCCGGCCGACACGAACGAGGACCACCTGAAGGCACTCGGGGCCGCCGCCGCGTCGTCCGGCAGCGTGGCGATGTTCCACGCGGTCGGGATCACCCCCGAGGCGCCCGACCTCGCCACGGCCTGTGGCGGCGAGGTGCCCTCCGATCGCGTCGTCGTGACCGCCGCGCAGTGTCGCGAGGCGCGCGACGCGCTCACGACGGCGGCGGGTGGCCGTTTGTCGACCGTGAGCCTCGGCACGCCGCACTACTCGTTGCGCGAGATCGAGCGGCTCGTCCAGGTGCTCGGCGAGCGGCGCGTCGACGACGCGATCGATCTCTACGTCTCGACCGGTCGCGAGGTGTTGGCCGAGGCGGCTGCTCGCGGCTGGGCGGGCCGCCTCGAGGCGGCGGGGGTCACCTTCGTCGTCGACACCTGTACCTACATCACCCCGATCGTGCGCGACGTGACCGGCGTCGCGATGACCGACTCGGCGAAGTGGGCGTACTACGCACCGGCGAACATCGGCGTCGAGGTGGTGTTCGCGAGCCTGCGCGAGTGCGTCGACTCGGCGGTCTCCGGCACGATCGTTCGCGACGACGGGTTGTGGTCCGATGCCTGAGTTCGTCGTCGAACCGGTCGTCGCGGGCCGCGCCGACGCGCCCGCGCTCGTGCTCGGCGAGCCGGTCAGCTTCTGGGGCGGCATCGACCCGCACACCGGCCGGATCGTCGACGTGCACCATCCTCGTTGCGGCGCCTCCGTGGCCGGCGCGGTTCTGGTCATGCCGCTCGGACGCGGCTCGAGCTCGACGTCGTCGGTGATCGCCGAGATGGTGCGGCTCGGGACCGCACCGGCCGGGTTCGTGCTCCGGGAACCCGACGAGATCGTGGCGCTCGGGTGTCTCGTCGGCGAGGAGCTCTACGGTCATGCGACCCCGATCGTCGTCGCGTCGGCCGAGGCGACCGGGGCGATCGCCGACGGCGAGGCGCTGCGTATCGACGGAGCGCGGTTGGTCGTCGGGTGACCGTCACGTCGGTCGCATGCACTGTCGAGCTCGCGTACGGTGTCCGCCCATGAGTTCGAGGGCGGGGCCGTGAGTCGCCGGGTCGCCGTCGTGACCGGAGCGGGTGGCGGGCTCGGGCGCGCCTGCGTGACACAGCTCGCCGCCGACGGGTTCGCGGTCGCGGCGCTCGACGTCAGCGTTGCGGCGCTCGACGGCTTCGACGACGACGTGCTGTCCGTGGCCGCCGACGTCACCACCCGCGACGGCTGCGCCTCGGCGGTCGCCGACGTCGTCGGCACGCTCGGGCGCGTCGACGCACTCGTCAACTCGGCCGGGGTGTACCCGCGTCGACCCGTGCTCGACATCTCGACCGACGACTGGCAGCACGTGTTCGAGGTCAACGTGCTCGGCACCTACTTCATGATGATCGAGGCGATCGCCGACATGCGGACGCGCGGCGCCGGTCAGATCGTCAACGTGTCGTCGATCGACGGCTTCACGGCCCACCCGGCGAACGCGCACTACGCGGCGACGAAGGCAGCGGTGATCAGCCTGACCCGGTCGCTCGCGCTCGAGGTCGCGCCGCTCGGCATCCGTGTGAACTCGGTCGCGCCGGGCCCGATGGCCACCGAGACCGCCAAGGCGACCGAATGGTACGCGCCCATGGTGGCCGAGCTGCCGACCCGCGCGCCGATCGAGCCGGCCGAGATCGCCGAGGTGGTGTCGTTCCTGTGCCGGCCGGGCAACATCAGCATCGCCGGCGAGAACATCATCGTCTCCGGCGGCGGTGTGATCGCATGAGCGGCCCACCGTGCCTCTGGCAACCAGGGGACCGCCGCCGTGGCGGGCCGTCGATATCACCGGCGTGATCGAGACGGCCACCGGCGTGCCACCGGGCGCCGATCGCACGCCGACGTCACGCCGACGGCGGGCCATCGAGGTCCGGCCGACGATGCCGGTGTCGGGTGCCGACCCGATCGCCCCGAATCGGGGATCGACACACGAAGCCGCTCGCAGCACGTAACATGGCGCGAATTGGGGTGGCCGGAGCCTCCGGCCACCGAACACAGAATGGCGACGCCGCAGTGCGGTGTCGTCAAGGGAGAGGAACCAATGAAGAAGACACGACCGCTCATCGCCGTACTCGCGGCGACGGCGCTCGTCGCGGCAGCGTGTGGCGGCGACGACGACGACTCGACCGCCGACGAGCCCCCCGCAGCCGAGGAGCCTGCCGACGCCGAGGAGCCCGCGGCGGACGAGCCCGTCGCCGACGAGCCGATGGAAGAGGGCGCGCTCGGCAGCGTGCGCGTCGAGCCCGGCGATGCGATCCAGATCCGCTCGCTCGAGTCGATCACCGGTGACACGTCGTTCCTCGGGATCCCGAACCAGCGTGCGACCTCGCTCGCGATCGCCGACTACGGCCAGATCAAGGGCTTCGACGTCGACCTCGGGACCCCGCTCGACGACCTGTGCTCGGCCGACGGTGGTCAGGCCGCGGCCCAGACGATCGTCGCCGACGAGCAGGTCGTCGGTGTCATCGGTACGTCGTGCTCGGGTGCCGCCACGGCCGCCGGTCCGCTGATCGGTGAGGCCGGCATGGTGCTGTTCTCGGCGTCGAACACGTCGCCGGCACTGACCTCGGACCAGCAGGGCAACGCCGGTGAGAACTACAACGTCGGCTACTACCGCACGGCCCACAACGACCTGTTCCAGGGTGCGGCGATGGCCGAGTTCGTCTACAACGAGCTGGGTCTCACCACCGCAGCGGCGATCCACGACGGCGATCCGTACACCGACGGTCTGGCGACCGCGTTCACGAACGCGTTCGAAGAGCTCGGTGGCACCGTCACCGGCTACACGGCCGTCGCCAAGGAGGACACCGACATGGTCCCGGTCCTGACCGAGATCGCGGCCGGTTCGCCCGAGGCGCTGTTCTTCCCGATCTTCCAGCCTGCCGGCGACTTCATCGCCGACCAGGCGCCCGGCGTCCCCGGCCTGGAGGACACGGTCCTGCTCGCCGCCGACGGCCTGTTGGTCGACGGCTTCTTGCAGCTGGAGCAGTCGGAGGGGATGTACTTCTCCGGCCCGGACACCCGCTTCGGTGAGAACACGAACCAGAGCACCGGCGTGAGCGCCGATGCCGTGCTCGAGGCCTACGACGCCGAGTACGGCGAGGCACCGTCGGCGCCGTTCTGGGGTCATGCCTACGACGCCACGTCGATCCTCCTCGACGCCATCGATGCGGCCTCGACCATGGACGGCGACACGCTGGTGATCGACCGTCAGGGCGTGCGCGACTACATCAACGGCGTGAGCGGCTACAGCGGCATCATCGGCACGATCAACTGTGACGAGTTCGGTGACTGTGGTTCGCAGAAGGTGACGGTGATCGAGCACCTCGACAGCAGCGACATCGAGGCGTCGAAGGCCAACGTGGTCTTCGAGTACGCCCCGTGATCGACGCCATCAGCAACTGATACCGACAGGAGGGCTCCGGCTGTGAGCACAGCCGGAGCCCTCCCGTATCGGGGCGGCCGCGACGCTGCCCCGGCACCACCGAGTCCGGGGGGACCATCATGACCGCAGCCGTTCGCGCCAAGGGCGCCGGCAAGACGAACGTCGACCGATTCCTGACCGTCCTGAGGGTCGTGATGATCGGCTTCATCGCGATCAGCCTGGTGGCGTTCATCGCCCAGCAGATCGCACCCGAGAACCCGTTCGCCGAATGGCGCCACGGTGACGAGGGCGCCACGCGCCTGTCGTGGGCGCAGTACCGGGGCCTGCTCGTGACCGGCATCAGCCAGGGGGCGATGTACGGCCTGATCGCCCTCGGCTACTCGATGGTCTACGGCGTGCTCGGGTTCATCAACTTCGCCCACGGTGAGGTGTTCATGGTGAGCGCCTTCACCGGGTTCATCGTGTCGACCAAGTTCGACGCTGCCGGGTGGTGGGAGGGCGCGGCCTTCTTCCCGGCCATCATCATCACCGTCGCGCTCTGCGTGATCGTGTCGACCTCGACGGCGGTGATCATGGAGCGCGTGGCGTACCGCAGATTGCGCGGCAGCCCGCGACTCATCCCGCTGATCACCTCGATCGGCGTCTCGTTCTTCATCCAGGAGGCCGTGCGCCTGGTGTTCGGCCCCGGCGCCAAGGGCTACCCCTCGAACCCCGATTGGCTCGAGGAGCGCCTCCCGTGGCTCGGCATCGAGGTCAAGAAGCTCGTCGTCATCATCATCGCCGCGATCGCGATGGCCGGGTTGTGGTACTTCGTCGAGCGGACGAAGACCGGCAAGGCGATGCGTGCCGTCGCCGAGGACAAGGAGATCGCCTCGCTGATGGGCATCGACGTCGACAAGACGATCGTCAAGACCTTCGCCGTCGGCGGTGCGATGGCCGGCGTCGCCGGCATCCTGTGGGGGATCCTCTTCCGTTCGGTCATCAACACGACCGGCTTCCTGCCCGGCATCAAGGCGTTCACCGCGGCCGTCGTCGGCGGCGTCGGCAACCTCGGTGGCGCGATGGCGGGTGGTGTCTCGCTCGGCGGTGCCGAGGCGCTCGGACCGCTCATGATCCTCGAACCCTGGGGCATCCCGGGTGTGTCGCAGTTGCGTGACGCCGTCGCGTTCACCGTGCTCATCCTCGTGCTGCTCGTGAAACCGACCGGCCTCTTCGGTGAGCGACTCTCGTCGGAGGAGCGGGCATGAGCGCCGTCACCGCTTCCACCGGCATGCCGACCGCCGTGTCGAAGGGTGCCTTCGACGTCGACTGGCGCCAGATCGCTCGCACCGGCGGGCTGCTCGCTCTCGGTCTCGTGTTCATCGCGCTCACCGGCATGCCGGTGGGTCTCGACGAGCGCACGGTCATCGAGCCGTGGCTCTCGCTCGGGCTCCTGTCGCTCACCTTCCTGCCCTTCGTGCTCGGCTACACGGTCGGCCACGAGAAGGTGTTGGAGGGCGTCGCTGCGAAGGCCAAGGGTGCACGTGACGTCGTCGCCGGCGCCGCGGTGGGCGCGCTCGGTGGGCTCGGCCTGTCGGTCCTGGTGGTGCTCGTCGACAACTTCGATCTGCGTGACCCGCTCGTCAACTGGTCGCCACAGCTGGTCGAGATGCTGTCGTTCGACCAGAGCGTCGGGTTCGGTTTCGTCGCCTGGATCGCCATCTCGGGCGCCCTCGGTGCGGCCGGCGGGGCGCTGCACGTGCTGCCACACCAGGTGCGTCGGGCGGTGGTCGCCGCGATCCTCGCGGTGTTGCTGACGGCGATCTTCGAGTCGTTCCTCACCGACGTGATCGACCAGCTCGAGTTCCTCTACGCCTCGCGTGGCGGTCTCACGAACGTGTGGGCGGTGGTCGTGTTCGTCGTCGCGATGGCCGTCAGCCTGTCGGGCGGTGGCGAGAAGCTCGGCGAGCGCCGAGCGGCGTACCAGGCCGCATCGGGCCCGGCGAAGAACCGGCAGACAGCGCTGTTCATCGCGGCGTTCTCGCTGGCCATGATCATCATCCCGCTCGTGACCGGCAAGATCACCCAGGAGCTGATGGCGAACGTCGGCATCTTCATGCTGCTGGCGCTCGGGCTCAACATCGTGGTCGGTCTGGCCGGCATCCTCGACCTCGGCTACGTGGCGTTCTTCGCCGTCGGCGGCTACACGACCGCAGTTCTGACGTCGCCGAACCGCGGACCCGACTGGCCCAGCTGGGTGCCGACGCTCGACGGCCCGGGCGGCTGGCTGATCGCGCTCGCCGTGACGATCGTGATGGCGATCTTCGCCGGCCTCGTCATCGGTGCACCGGTCATCCGGATGCGCGGCGACTACCTCGCGATCGTCACGCTCGGCTTCGGCGAGATCATCCGGTTGCTGTTCCTGTCCGACTGGCTCGGTGGCTACTTCAACGGCGCCCAGGGCATCACCAACATCCCGAGCGCCGACTTCGGCATCTTCGAGGTGAAGGGCACCGACCCGCGGTCGGTCTTCTACCTCGTGATGGTGCTGGCCGCGATCTCGATCTACATCTCGTGGCGACTCGAGCACAGCCGCCTCGGCCGTGCGTGGATGGCGGTGCGCGAGGACGAGTCGGTCGCCGAGGCGATGGGCATCAACACCGTCAACGTCAAGCTGATGGCGTTCGTCGTCGGCGCCGCACTGGCGTCGTTCGCCGGTGCGGTGTTCTCGGCCAAGGTCGGTTCGATCTTCCCGACCTCGTTCCTCATCCTGGTGTCGATCGTGATCCTCGTGATCGTGATCGTCGGCGGCATGGGCAACATCGTCGGTGTGATGGTCGGTGCGCTCGGGCTCGTCGGAGTGCTCGGTGGCCCGAAGCAGCCCGGCCTGCTGCAGGAGTTCTCCGAGTACAAGCTGCTCATCTACGGCGCCCTGCTGATCTGGATGATGCTCAACCGGCCCGAGGGTCTCGTGCCCAACGTGCGGCGCAGCCGTGAGCTCCATCAGGACGAGTTCCTGCAGGATGCCTGGCTGCGCGGCGAGGTCGACCGTGATGAATCGACCACCGAAGCGGAGGCCAGTGCGAACCTTGCCGACGGCCTCGGCACGAACGGGGGTGCGTCATGAGCCATCTGCTCGAGATCGAGCAGCTCAGCGTCACCTTCGGTGGCCTGCACGCGCTCAAGGACCTCGACTTCCACGTCGACGAGGGCGAGATCGTGGGAGTGATCGGCCCGAACGGCGCCGGCAAGACGACGTTCTTCAACATGATCTCCGGCATGGTCACCCCGACCGCCGGCGACATCCGCTTCGAGGGCGAGTCGCTCATCGGCCTCGACCCGAACCAGGTCACCCAGCGCGGTATCGCGCGCACGTTCCAGAACGTGCGCCTGTTCGCGAACATGACGATCCTCGAGAACGTCATGGTCAGCCAGCACTGCCGTGCACAGCAGAACATCTTCGGTGCGCTGTTCAACACGAAGGGCTTCAAGGAGGAAGAGGCCGAGATCCGACGCCGGGGCGAGGAGATCCTCGGCTTCTTCGGGTCCCGCCTCGTCGGGTACCGGCTCGAACAGCCGGCGTCGGTGCTGTCGTACGCGAATCGTCGGCGGCTCGAGATCGCCCGCGCGATGGCGACCCGGCCGAAGCTGATCCTGCTCGACGAGCCGGTGGCCGGCATGAACCCGATGGAGTCCCGTGAGCTCACGGGTCTCATCGGTCGGCTCCGCAGCGAGTGGGGCTTCACGATCGTGATGATCGAGCACGACATGGACGTCGTGCGCGACGTGTCCGACCGGGTGGTCGTGCTCGACCACGGCGAGACGCTCGCGCAGGGCTCGTTCGAGGACGTGTCGACGAACCCGGCCGTGATCGAGGCCTATCTGGGCCGGCCGCTCGAGGATCGCGCCGCGGCGGATCGCCCGATGGAGGAGCAGTCATGACCAGGCAAGAGGGCTCGACGCCGCTCCTCGAGTTCCGCGACATCAACACGCACTACGGGGCCGTGCACATCCTGAAAGACGTCAACCTGGCGATCTACCCGGGTGAGCTCGTCTGTCTGCTCGGCGGGAACGCGTCGGGCAAGTCGACGACGTTGAAGACGCTGCTCGGCATGGTGAAGCCGACGTCGGGTGAGGTGGTGCTCGACGGCGAGGTGGTCAACGACAAGCCGACGTCGTACCGGGTCGAGCGCGGCGTGACGATGGTCCCCGAGAACCGGCGGCTGTTCAAGCGGCTGTCGGTCAAGGAGAACCTCGAGCTCGGCGCCTACCTGCGCGACGACAAGGAGGGCATCGAGGCCGACCTGGAGCGGATCTTCTCGATGTTCCCCCGTGTCAAGGAGCGCCTGACGCAGAAGGCGGGCACGCTGTCCGGTGGCGAGCAGCAGATGGTGGCGATGGGTCGGGCCTTGATGGCGCGCCCGCGCGTGCTGTTGATGGACGAGCCGTCGATGGGGCTGGCACCGGCGCTGGTGCAGACGAACTTCGAGCTGATCGAGCAGATCCACCAGGAGGGCATCGCGATCTTCATGGTCGAGCAGAACGCCAACATGGCGCTGTCGATCGCAGACCGCGGCTGGGTGCTGCAGACCGGCAAGGTCGTGCTCGACAACACCGCCGAGGCGTTGCTCGCCGACCCCGACCTGCGCCGCAGCTACCTCGGCCAAGCCGACTGACCTGTCATCGGGGGTCAGGCACATGTCGCAAGGTCGCGACCTCGCCTGGCGCTCGACGCAACGGGTGGTGCCTGGCACTCCCCGTGACGTCAGTGGGTGATCTCGCGCTCCGGTGACCCGAGGCCGGGGTAGCCGGCGTAGGCCGGGAGCGCGGGCTGGCCACCCAGGTGTGCGTACAGCACGCGTGAGCCGGGGGCGATCTCGCCGGAGCGGATCATGCCGATCAGCCCGGCCATCGACTTGCCCTCGTAGACCGGGTCGGTCAGCATCGCCTCGGTGCGCGCCGCGAGGTGGATCGCTTCGACGGTCTGGGCGTCGGGCAGCCCATAGGCCGGCCCCTCGAAGCCGGGCACGACGGTGATCTCGTCGTCGCGGAGCGGCCGGCCGACGCCGATCAGTTCGGCGGTGTCGCGCGCGATGCGCGTGACCTGGTCGATCGTCTGGGCGAGGGTCGCCGATGCGTCGATGCCGATGACGCGCCGGTCGTCGCGGTCCTCGAGGGCGAAACCGGCGATCATCCCGGCGTGCGTCGACCCGGTGACGGTGCACACGATGACGGTGTCGAAGAACGTGTCGAGCTCGGCTTCCTGCTGGGCGACCTCGCGGGCCCAGTTGGCGAAGCCGAGGCCGCCGAGGCGGTGATCGGAGGCACCGGCCGGGATCGGGTACGGCGTGCCGCCCGCTTCGGTGACCGAGTCGAGCGCCCGCTTCCACGAGTCGCGGATGCCGATGTCGAAGCCGGCGGGGTCAATCCGGATGTCGCCGCCCATGATGCGGGTGAGCTGGATGTTGCCGACCTTGTCGTAGGTCATGTCGTGGTAGTCGACCCAGCCCTCCTGGACCGTGACGGCGCCGAGCCCGAGCTTGCGGGCGACCCCGGTGACCTGGCGGGTGTGGTTCGACTGGATGCCGCCGATCGAGACGAGGGTGTCGCATCCGGTGTCGATGGCGTCGGCCGCCAGGTATTCGAGCTTGCGCACCTTGTTGCCGCCGAACGCGATG
>JAUHYJ010000649.1 GCA_030425785.1 Acidimicrobiia bacterium
GGATCGGTTCGCGTGGCGATGACGATGCCGACCGGTTCCGGGCTCAACTCGACGAATCGCTCGACGCCGGTGTGGATCGTCGGGTTGTCGATCTCGTGGTAGTCGTCGATCACGATGATCAACGGGTCCGTCTCGTCGGCGAGCGCATTGACGAGCGCGTCGACGACGGCGTCGGCCGAACCCCCGGTCGACAGGATCGTCGGCTCGACCAGGTCGACCACGCCCGAGCGTGCGCTGTCGATCGCCGCGGTCAGGTACGACCAGAACCTCACCGGGTCGCTGTCGCTCGACTCCACCTGGAGCCAGACCAGGTCGACGTCGCGGTCGACGAGGCTCCCGGCGAGCAAGGTCGACTTGCCCGACCCGGCGGGAGCGCTGACGAGGACGAGCTGATGTCGCTCGACGATCGCCCGATCCAGCAGTGCATCGAGGCGGGCGCGTCGAACGAGGCCCGCCGGCGCCGTCGGCACCTGCAGCTTCGTGGCGACCAACGCGCCCGGACCCTGCCCGATCATCGACGTCGAATCTAGACGGCAGCGGTGCGATCGAGCCCCGGCTCGAATCACCCGGGTGAGTCGGGTGGGTGAGCGATGGCGGCTCACCCACCCGAGCGAGATCGTGAGCCCATGACCGAACGAACGGGATCCACCCGGTACGAGATCGAGCTCGTTGGCCACGCCTCCGAACGCGTGCTCCGTCCGGTCATCGACGAGTTCACCGTCGAACTGGCCGATGCGGGCACGACCCGCATCGTCGGTCACGTCCGCGATTCGTCGCACCTCAGCGGGCGCTTGGCCCACTTCACCTCACTCAACGTCGAGGTGATCGCGCTGCGCCGCCTCGACCACGGGTCAAGCGGTCAGCACCCCAACACCAGCCCATCACCCGAGCTCGAAGGAGAGCAGTCATGACCATCAGCACATCGCCCGCAGCGGCGAGCACCACCGTCGACCCGAAGGGACACGAGCCGAGTCTCGGGCGCATCGGCGGCGCCGCAGCACTGCTCGCCTCCGGCACGTTCGCCTACGGCATCGCCATGTTCGCCACGACGTTCGCCGACTACACCGACCCGGACGCGACACCCGCCGAGTCGGTCGACTTCCTCGTCGACCACCAGGGAATGCTGCTCGCGTGGTACCTCGGCATCTTCATCGTGTTCGGTGCTGCGCTCGTGCCGCTCGCGCTCGCTCTGCGCCAGCGCCTCGTCGCTCGCACCCCGCTCCTCGCGAACGCGGCAGCGGTGTTCGCGGCGATCTGGGCGGCGCTCATGTTCGCCACCGGCATGATCTCGAACATCGGCATCGAAGCGGTCGCGGATCTCGCCGAGACCGACCCCGATCGAGCAGCCTCGGTCTGGTCGGCGATCGACGTCGTCACCAACGGCCTCGGCGGCGGCAACGAACTCGTCGGCGGCATCTGGATCGGCCTGGTCTCGCTCGCCGGGTTCGTGTCCGGCCGGCTGCCCCGATGGCTGAACGCGGTCGGCCTGGCGACAGCGGTCGCCGGGCTCGTCACCGTCGTTCCGGCTGCCGAGGCCGTCGAGATGGTCTTCGGCCTCGGCTCGATCGTCTGGTTCATCGGCACGGGCGTCACCCTGCTCCGCCACCCCGGCGACGGCGCCGACGGCGACCGGGCATGAGCGCCGGGCCACGACTCCGGGCGTCGGTCGGCCGCGGTGCCGGCCGAACAGCGCCGGCGCTGCTCGGTCTCAGATGGTGCCGGCGCCCGGGGTCGCCGTCGCGTGCTCCCGTGCTGCCGATCTCGACCAGACACTCGGGTCCTGTTCCACGGCCGCCGGCGCGAAGGCGTAGAGATCGCCGCGGATCGAGGCGGCTCGGGCCGAGCGCCTGAGTGGCATCGCAGGTTCTCCCGTCGCGAGCACGGCCGAGATCGTGAGTCGTGCGCTGGGGACGGCGCCCTCTCGATAGACACCGTGATACTGCGCGGCGCCCGTGAACGCTCGGGCCGACGAGCCACTCGTCAGCTCTCCACACAGCAGCCATCGCCCTCGCGAGCCGACGTCTTCGACCGTCGCGGTCAGGGTCGTCGGGTGCGGGTGGGCGACGCCGCTCAGCGAGAGCTCGAGCGTCACCAGTGACGTGCTCGGGCCGACTCGGACCCGCAGAACACCGTCGGCGACATCGGTGCGGTGGGCGAGCCGTCGCCAGCGTGAGCCGCTCGCGACGTCGAGGGGGCCGGGTGCCAGCGTCCAATCGCCGTTGGCCGGCAGCTCGACACCGTCGATGTGTTGGATGAGGCGGTCGAGGCGCATCAGATGTCCCTTCGTCGCGATCGCTGACCGGGTGTCAGCGGCGGGGATCACGCTCGACGCAGCGCCTTGGACGCAGCCGTGTCGGGATCTTGGAGCGCACTCGACGTGACCCGTGCCGTGGGTCGGAGCCGTCGCTGCACGACGGCACGGGCCCGACCCTCGTCCGACCGCAAGACGGAGCCAAGCGACGTCCAAGCCGGTGACGTCACGCTGCCCACCGTCGGCGCGATCCCC
>JAUHYJ010000650.1 GCA_030425785.1 Acidimicrobiia bacterium
TGGATGCACCTGGGCGCGATCATGTTGGTGCTCGGCAAACGCTACTCGTGTGGGCGATCACTGAAATCTGACATTCGCGATCATTGAAAACTGACATGGGTGTCGGGGTCTTCTGGCCGGCATCCACCACTCGAGATGGGTGGCTCCTCCAGCGTGTCAAGCGACCAAGCACGACACGGACTGGAGGAGCCGCTCTCCATGATGACCCAGGAGAACTACGTGAAGATCAAGGACCTGCACGCGCAGGGATGGACGATCAAAGAGATCGCCGAAGAGACCGGCTGGCACCGCACCACGGTCAGTGACTGGTTGAAGAACGGCCCGCCGCCAGAGCAGCGCGAGACGGCACCGTCGGTGATGACCGACGACTGGCGCGAACGCATCGAGGCGATGCTCGACAAGTGGCCGAGGTTGCAGGCGGTGAGCATCCATCATCGTCTCGCCGCTGACGGCTTCGAGGGGAGCTACCCGACGGTCGTGCGAGCCGTCCGCGACATTCGCGGCCCTCGGTTCCGGGCTGCGGAATCAGTGTCGGTGCCGATTCACACCGATCCGGGCGAGGAAGCACAGTTCGACTTCTGCGATCTCAGTTCGTGGGCGCGACGGGTCGGCTGGAACATGGGCCTTGTGTGCTTCGGGATGATCTTGTCGTGGTCGCGGTGGCGGATGTGGTGGTTCACGACCAGCGAGGACCGCCATCACACCTTCGAGGGCATGGCGCGTTTCTTCGACCAGATCGGCGGTGTCCCGAGCGTGTGCCGCACCGACAGGATGGGAGCGCTCGGCCGTTCCCAGGGGCGCCGCTTCGAGCTGCACCCACCGACGGTCGGCTTCGCCGCGCATCACGGCATCAAGATCGCCTCCTGCCAGGCCGGCGACGCCAAACGCAAGGGCAAGGTCGAGCGGCCGTTCCGGTCGTTGCAAGAGACGTTCCTGCCCGAGGTCGAAGCGGCTGGCGCCCCCGACAGTCTCGATGAGCTGAACCGGCGAGCCGTGGTCTGGCTCGCGGATCGGGTGCACGCCGTCGAGTCGCGCACGACCGGCGAACGGCCCCTCGATCGCCTCGCTGTCGAACGCGACTTCTTGGGTTCGTTGCCGCGGCAGCGGTTCGACACCGACTACGTCGAGACCCGTCGGGTGCACAACATCTTGCCGTTCGTGTCGATCGACGCGAACCGCTACTCGGTGCCACCTGCGGCGTTGGGCCACAAGGTCGAGATCCGACGCAAGGTGAACGGCTCGACCGTCGAGATCCGCCTCGCCGGCCGCCTGATCGCCACTCACCAGCTCGTCGGAGGGCGACGGGTCGACGTGTGGGATCCCGAACACCGAGCCGCTGCCGAACAGCTCGCGCTCGGCTGGGAACGGGACCGTCCGGACCTGCGCGTCATCGCCAACGACGACGTCGCATCGCCGGTTGAACGGCTCGATCTCGGCGGCGACTACGACGTCGAGGTGCCCGACCTCGGCCGCCGCTACGGCGACAACAGCGAGGCATCGGCATGACCGCTACGAACGGGCTCTACGAGCAGATCAAAGCCGACCTCGGCTACCTCAAACTCGACGCCGCCGCCGGCGTGTTCGCGACCCTCGCCGACCAGGCACGCACCGAGAACTGGACCCACATCGAGTTCCTCGCCCGTCTCATCGCGGAACAAGCCACCGCCGACCGAGACCGTCGATTGGCGGCCCGGTTGCGCTACGCCCGGTTCCCCTACCGGCGAACGATCGACGACTTCGACTACGACTTCCAACCATCCGTCGACCGCAAACTCGTCGAGGACCTCGCCACGCTGCGGTTCATCGACGAGAACCGCCCGATCCTGTTCCTCGGGCAACCCGGCTGCGGCAAGACCCACCTCGCCGTCGCCCTCGCCACCTTGGCCGTCGAGGCCGGCTACCGCGGCTACTTCACCCAAGCCGACACCATGTGCCGCACCCTCGTGCGCGCGTCGGTCGACGGCACCCTCACCTCGAAGTTGAAGACCTACACCGCACCCACCGTGCTCGTCATCGACGACGTCGGACTCTTGCCGATCGGAGGCACCGAAGCATCAGCGGTGTTCTTCCAAGTCGTCAACACCCGCTACGAGAAAGGCCACCCCACCATCGTCACGACCAACCGCGGGCTGCCCGACTGGGGCACCATCTTCGGCGACACCGTCGTCGCTGCCGCCGTGTTGGACCGGCTCATGCACAACGCCGTCGTTTTCAACATCAAAGGCCCCAGCTGGCGCCTCCGAGAACACAACGGCCTCGAGATCGCCACCACCAACCCCGACCGAGGAGGTGATCGCTAACCTCAACCACCGCCGGTCAAACACCGACCTCATGTCGCTTTTCGATGATCCCCGATGTCGGAATCGGATGATCGCTCACATCGCGAACCAGTTCGAGCAGGTCGACTGAGTTGTTCCCGTACTCCTCATAGCTCGTGCCCGACGAACTCCCGGCGAGGCCACGCTCCTCGAGCCGGAGATGGAGGAGCTGGAAGAACGTCGTATA
>JAUHYJ010000651.1 GCA_030425785.1 Acidimicrobiia bacterium
TCGCGGTCGAGATGACGGTGCGACAGCTCGGCCCAGGCGTCGTCGTGGAGGACATCGATGTCACCGTCGGTCACGGCGGCGAGCAGTCGTTCGAGGGTGGCGACGTCGTCGCCGTCTGCCGGGCCCTGTCGCGCGTCGGCGAGCAGGTTGCCGACGATGCGGCGTCCCTCCAACAGCTCGACGGCGATGTCGACGCCGGCGTCGGCCTTGCGCTCGGTTCCGTGGCGCCAGGTCTCGACCGAGTCGGACCAGGCGATGATCTGGTACTCGTGTCGGCCGAGCTGCTCCGGCAGGAAGCTGCCGAGCCAGCGATCGTTCACGAGGTACGTCATCGGCGCCTCGTGCCAGGGTCCGGCCTTGCGCCCGACGGGAGCGGTGCGCCAGCGGAGGGCGGCATCGACCGCGTCGTGACCCTCGCCGAACACGTCCGCGATCACCTCGATGGGCTCACCGAGTGCCGCTTTGGCAGGGAACCTGCCGCCGTCGACGACGGGGGCGACCGGTTCGATGACCACACGCGACGGGCGCTGCTTGGGCAGTCGACTCATCGCGCCGATCCCGTGCGGGAGGCGATGGACGCACGCGACGGAACGAAGCTCTGCAAAGTCACACGTTCAGTGTTACCCCATCGAAGGCCCCACCGAAACAGCGTCAGGTCGCCATCTGCAGTCGGATCTCGTTGCGCTGGCCCGCGGTCCAGTCCGCGACGAAGCTGAACCGGTCGCCGCGGATGACCGTCACGCGCCACTCGATCGGGTTGCCGCCGACGGTGCCGAGGCGCTCGATCGAGAACACGGCGTCGCCCTCGGACAGCCCGAGCGCCCGACGTTCGTCCTCGGTCGGGACCGCGGGGTGGATCTTCTCCCAGCCCTCGTTCGGCCGCTGACCGACCGTCCGTTCCATCTCGTTGTAGAGCGAGGTGTGCGTGAAGTCGGCGTCGAGGAGCGGCTCGGCGATGTCGGACGGGAGCCAGATGCGGTCGATCGCGAGCGGCTCGGGCCCGGCGAAGCGCACGCGGTCGATCAGGACGAGCTCGGTGTCGGGTTCGAGCCCCAACCGCTCGGCCGCCGCCGCGTCCCGGACGCGATCGAGGTGGCGCACCGTGCTGTGCTGCTCGACGCCGGCCTCCTCGACGACCTGGAACAGGCTGTACAACGCGCCGAGCGAGCGTTCGAAGGTGCGGCGGTCGACGGAGGTGCCGATGCCGCGAGCCCGGCGAACGATGCCGTCGGCGCCGAGCTGGGAGACGGCATGGCGAGCGGTGTGGCGGCTGACCTCGTAGATCTCCATCAGCTCGCGATCGGTGGGGAAGCGTTCGGCGAAGTGGCCGAGCTCCATCCGCCGCCGCAGCTCGCGCTCCAGCTGTGCCCACAGCGGCAGTTCGCCGTGGCGCTCCAGCGGCGCAGCGTGCTCCGTGAACTCACTCACAGTGTGCGAACCCTACTCTGCGACCACACAACGACCGATCACCGCTCCGGCCTGCGATCACCACGACGGCACGGTCACCACGGACAGCATCAGCACGTCGGGCGAGCGTCGGGAGGCGCTCGTCAGACGCGGTACGCCGATGGCTCGGGCTTGAGCGGACGTGCGTACCACAGCGGCCGACGCAAGCCGCCCGGGCCGGGCGCCGGGCGGGTCTTGGTGAGCCAGTCGAGGTAGGCCTCGCGCGACTTCGCCGTGTCGACGACCACGTCGCCGTACTCGTCGCCGGGCTCCGCCGGGGTCACGTGCACCCGCTGGTGCCAGCACTGCATCCCCGAGATCGGGTCGGGCTGGACGGCGAAGGTGAGGTTCTGGTGCACGCCGGTGTCGTTCCACCAGATCCGCTGGGTGTCGGGGTCGGACGATTCCCACGTGCGCATCCCGTGCTCGCGGGTGAGCTTCCAGCTCGTGCCGTCGTTCGAGATGCGTGCCTTGCCGGCACCCCACGAGCGGGCCTCGTCCTCCTCGATCCGCCAGCGACCCATGTGGTGGCTGGCGGCGACGACGCCGGGACGGATGCCCTCGGTGCGCCAGGCCGAGATGACGAAGTGACCGATGCGGGTCGAGACCCGCACCAGGCCGTTCTCCTCGATGCCCAACTTCTCGGCGTCGGACGGATGCAGCCAGAGCGGATGGCGGTGGCTGATCTCGTTGAGCCACTTCGAGTTCGCCGAGCGGGTGTGGATGAGGGTCGGGATCCGGAACGTCGGCAACAGGATGCGCTCGTTGCCGGCGAGGTCGAGGTCCTCCCAGTGGACGTGCGAGGGGATCCAGCCGGGTGTCGCGTGCTCGGGCCAGCCCCAGTCCTTGAGGGTCGTCGAGAAGAGTTCGAGCTTCTTCGACGGGGTCGGAAACCCTTCCTTGGGGACGCCGTCGACCTCGACGGCCGGCGATCCCTCCCCGAGATCGGCGAGGGTCGTGTCCGCGAGCGCACCGCCGCGGCCGTCCCAGGCCGCCGCCGAGCCCGGGCGTCGGAACACCCCGTCCTCGCCGCGATCGCAGTCGGCGAGCTCGGCCGG
>JAUHYJ010000652.1 GCA_030425785.1 Acidimicrobiia bacterium
GGATCGGCACCAGCAGCTCCTTGCCGTCCTTCGCGATGATCCACCCGAGCGGCTGGTGCAGGTGCATCGGGTGCGCCTGCAGACCCTCGTTCTGGTAGTGGACCATGACGGTGTCGCCGACCTTGCCGCTGTACGCCTCGGTGGCGGGGAAGCTCTTGCCGTTCAGGGTGAGCCCGATGACGCCGGCGTCGTTGAGCACCATCTGGATCTCCTGATCCGGCTCGGCCTTGAAGCCCTGGTCGAGCAGCACGTCGGGCGTCTGCATCTGACCGACGGTGAACGCACCGAACAGCCCGTCGAGCACCTGGCTGGCGCCGTTGTGGGAGTGGTAGATGCCGACCGCCGGCTCGAGCGCCTCGAACTCGTAGACGAACTCGTCACCGGGCACGACGGCGTCCTGGGTGAACGGCGGGACACCGTCCATGGCGTTCGGCACCCGGATGCCGTGCCAGTGGATCACCGTCGGCGCCGGCAGCTCGTTCTTCAGGATCACCCGCACCATGTCGCCGACCTCGACGTGGATCTCGGGCGCCGGCACGGTGCCGTTGTAGGTGTAGGCCTCGACGACCTTGCCCGGCTCGATCTCCCAGTCGGCGAGCATCGCGGTGACCTCGAACTCCTTGTAGCCGTCGTCCGACATGGTGTACTCCATCAGCTGGCCACCGAAGTCACCCTTCTCCTCGGTGACGAACCGCAGCGCACGCTCGTCCATGGCGGTCTGCATCTCCTGCCAGGAGTCGAAGCCGTGGAAGTGGTCGATCGCCCCGTCGGACGAACCCGATCCGGTGTATGCGCCCGCCTCCGCGTTCATGATGATGTGGAGGTTGCCGTTCATGCCGGCCTCGTTGTGGCCGGGGATCTCGCACAGCATCGGGTAGACGCCGACGCCGAGCTCGCCGAGCTCGAGGTCCTGCGACTCACCCGGCTGCAGGTCGCGTGACTTCGAACCCAGGATCGAGATGTTGTGGACCTGCGAGTCGACGTTGGTGACCCGCACGACGACCTCGCCGGGCGGCGCCATGATGTGCTGCGGCGAGAACTTGAGCGCGCCGAGCTCCATCTCGATCACCGAGACCTCGCCGCCGCCTTCGGCACCGGCCGCCGACTCCGCGGAGGTCGAGCCGACGCGGCCGAGCGCGAAGAAGCCGAGGAACAGGGCCGCCACGGCGATGGCCACGGCGGTCCAGTTGAGGAACGAACGGTCGTCCGATGTCATGGCGGCAAGTCTCGGGTCTCGCCAGGGACCGCTCTAGGGCCCCGGGCACTGCCGACCCGGGACCAAAGTCCCAAACCTGGCGCACGACCTGGGGTGTTGCCGTCAGGGTGTTGTCGTCAGGGTGTTGCCGTCAGAAGGGCGCCGACCACCGCAGGACAGCGCCCTGGCCGTCGCTGCGTTCCGTCAGCGTGCAGTCGCCCCCGAATGCGGCCGCGCGCTGCTGGAGGTTGTTGAGTCCGTGCCCACCCTGCAGCGCGGCCGGATCGGCCGGCGGCCCGACGCCGTCGTCGGCCACGGTCATCACGACCGACCCACGGTCGACGGCGATGTCGACGCTGGCCTGCGACGCCTTGGCGTGCCGGGCCACGTTGCCGAGCGCCTCGCGCATCGAGGCGATCATCTCGAGCCGGACCTCGCCGGCCAGCACCGACTCGACCGGCCCGTCGAGCCGGAGCGCCGGCGTGAACCCCAGCACCCGACTCGCCTGCGCGACGACGTCGGCGAGCTCCTGGCCGAGCGACCCGCGGGCTCCCGCCGTGCCGAGAGTGAACACGATCGTCCGCACCTCGGAGATGATGCGGTCGATGTCGTCGACGAACTGGTCGATGTGTCCACGCAGGGAGGCGTCGGCGCCGACGCCCATCGCCTGCACCGACAACCCCATCCCGTAGAGGTGCTGGAGCACGACGTCGTGCAGGTCGCGGCCGATGCGCTCGCGTTCGGCGACGAGTGCGAGTTGTTCATGGGCGACGGACAGGCGGCGCTGGGCCTCGATGCGCTCCGACACGTCGCGGATGGCCGTGAAGACGTAGCGGTGATCGCCGTCGACGATCGGGCTGAGCGCGATCTCGACGGGGAGCTCGGTGCCGTCCGCACACGCCATCGTCAGCTCGAGCCCGGCGCCCATCGGTCGTTGCGACGGGTGCTCGGCATACTCGTCGCGCAGGCGGGCGTGGCCGGAGCGGGCGTGCCGCGGCACGAGCTCGTCGACGGACCGGCCGGTCAGCGTCGCGTGCCCGGACATCGCGAGAGCGGTCTGGTTGGCGTACACGATCGTGCCGTCCGCGTCGACGATGATGACGCCGTCGGGCGCGCGCTCGACGGCGTGCAGGAGCAGGGCGGCATCGGGGTCGCTCACGCCCAGACGTTAGGCCGGATCGCGGTACCAGGACCAAGGTCCCTTGCGATCCGCACCGGGAGCTGGTCGACTGTGCGCATGGACGCACCGATCCGCGCCTTTCTCATGGACGATCACGAGGTCGTGCGCCAGGGCGTGCGCGCCCTCCT
>JAUHYJ010000042.1 GCA_030425785.1 Acidimicrobiia bacterium
CGCCGCACGAGTGCGGGCCGTTCGCCGCACTGGAAGGGCATGGCGCCGGGCAAGCCGCGGTGTCCGACGGCGCCCGGATGGACCAATGCGCACACGACGACCACAGCGGCCACGGCGCGGCCGGTGACGAGGTCGCAGTGGCACCGTACGACCCCGACCTCCCGATCGATCTCGGCGGACTGCCCGGCGTGACGCCGCAGCAGCAGGCCTTCGCCGAGAACCTGGTCGCCGCCACCATCCGCGACCTGCCCCAGTGGGCCGACCTCGACGCGGTCGACGCGGCCGGATTCCACTCGATCGGCGACGGCGCGACCGGCCACGAGCACTACATCCAGTGGGACTGGATCGACGACGACGTGTGGCTCGACCCCGACTACCCCGAGAGCCTCGTGTTCGAGCCGCAACCCGACGGCTCGAAGCGACTGGTGTCGGCGATGTTCATGCTGCCGAGTGGCACCGATCTCGACGACGTGCCGGACTGGGGTGGCGATCTCATGCAGTGGCACGTGCACGGCGACCTGTGCTTCACGGACGACCCGGTCGCGCCGCAGGTGGCGGGGCTCAAGCCGATCGGGTCGACCTGCAGCCCGCCACTCGTCGACGGCACGCTGGCGCCGATGATCCACGTCTGGATCCGGCCGCACGAGTGCGGACCGTTCGCCGCCCTCGACGGCATCGGCGGCGGCCAGGTGCCCGACGGCGAGGCCGTCAGCTGCCTCGGCCACGAGGGTCACTGACCGCTCGTCCTCCTCGACTCTCCCGCTCGTCGAGAGCCCGGGATCGGGCTACTCGAGCACGGTCACCGTGCCGGTGTTGCCGTCGACGCGCACCAGCGACCCGTCCGGGATCCGGCGCGTCGCATCGGTCGCCGAAACGACACACGGGATGTTCAGCTCGCGGCTGACGATGATCGCGTGGCTCAGCGCCGCCCCGACGTCGACGACCACGGCCGACGCCGGCACGAACAGCGGGGTCCACGACGGGTCGGTGATCGGCGCCACCAGCACGTCGCCCGGGTCGAGCGCCGTCGGGTCGTGCGAATCGGTGATGACGCGCGCGCGTCCCTCGGCGACACCGGGGCAGCCCGGCAGCCCCTGGAGCGATTCGCCACCGGCCAGCCGGTCGACGGCGATCGAGTCTCGGTCCGGCCAGCCGGCCGGGTCGGACGACTCGCCGACGAACACGAACGGCGGGATCTTCGAGCTGAGGACCGCGAACTGGGCTCGGCGCTCGCGGATCCGCTCGGTCAGCACGTTCGGGTTGGGACCGAACAGTTCGTCGGCTTCGTCGTACTCGACGAAGCCGTAGTCGGCGACGTCGTCGAAGACCTCGCGCTCGACCATGCGCTTCCCGAGCTCGATCATCGGCACCCGGTACTCCTGGATGAGTCGGATGTTGTTCGTCTTCGTGCGCTCGCGGGCGGCCAACCAGGCCGCCGAGCACCCGATCGCCGCCGCGAGCTGACCGTGGGTCTCCGGGTCGCCCTCGACCATGCCGAGCAGTTGCTCGGCCGCCGCCGCCCGGTCGGCCGCGGCGCGTTCCTGATGCGCCCGAGGATCGGCGGAGTCGGGTGCGTGCCGCATCCGGTCGATCGCCGCCAGCGCGAGGTTGGGGTCGGTCTCCCACGTCGGCGACCTGACCTCCCACTCGTTCGGGCCGCGGCTGCCGTAGTGGTACCGGAACTCGTCGAAGCCGGCGGTGAACTCGTCGCTCGTCGGGTCGAGACGCGACAGGTCCCACATCGCGTAGCTCGGCTCGGCCGAGTCGACGTGGCCGACCCCGCTCAGCAGCGGCATCAGCAGGTCGAGACGGCCGACGGCGGTCGCGACCTGCTGGATCACCCCGACCGGCACCGTCACGAGCGCCGTCGTGAAGAGGTGCTCGCCGAACAGCTCACGCTGGTACGGCCGCAGCTCGTCGAGGTAGTCCCAGATCTCCTGGTCCGACATGGCCGCCAGGTCCGGTCGGCGTGCGCGCAGGCCGACCGTGAGCTCGCGGTGGGCGCTGAGGCGTTCGAGATCGTCGATGTCGGTGATCGTGAAGACCCACCCGAACGTCTGCCCGAGCCGCTCGGTCAGGTCGGGTCGCACGTCGTCGGGGTGCGGCTCGTAGTCGGGGATGCCGGGCTGCACACCGAAGAACTGCTCGTCGATGTCACGCCAGGTCAGCCCCGGCGCGCGTTCGCCGAACAAGCGCATCACCGACGCGTTCAGGTACGTGTAGCCACCGGCGACGCCCATCATGCAGAAGTCGTCCGCGGGGAACTCGTCCGGATCGAAGGCCCCCAGCCGGATGTAGGCGTCGCGGAAACCGAGCTCGGACTCCCAGAACAGGTTCGAGCGCGTCCCCGGGGCGATCGGGTCGGGGAACACCTCCCCCACGTTCGCCCGCGTGTAGATCGGAAACCGTTCGGACAAGCCGGTATCGGTCGCAGCCAGCATGAGCACCCCCTGTGGTTCACTGGGCTCGATCGGTCGCCCCCCAGCGACCGGAGAACGACGTTACACCGCTGGGCGACGCGGGTCGACCGCCGCCGCAGGGCCGCCGGAGGGCGGACCGAGCCGGTGCGAGATCGGTCCGGCTCGGGAAGGTCTGGGCCACCCCGCCGGTTGTACGAACCATGCCCACCCCCTCCGACCGCGAATGGGGCGCCTTTTCCGACGCGGCGCCCTGGACCCTCGACCTCGATGCGATCTCCTGGCGCGACGGCGTCGACGAGCTGCGTCGGGCCGCCGCGGCCGAGGTGCCGGCCCTCACCCGGCCACGCCGGCTGCCGCCGGGGCTTCGTGTCGCCACGGTCGTCGGCGGGCTCGGCGGCGCGATCGTCCCGTGGCTCGTCCGCAAGAAGTTCGACCGCTACGAGTCGCCCGAGGCGTCGCGGGCCGATCTGTCGTTCCGCCTCCGGGGCGCCGCCGAACGGTTCGGGGCCAGCTACATCAAGCTGCTCCAGATCATCTCGTCCGGCGAAGGACTCTTCCCCGACGAGCTGATCGCCGAGTTCAAGAAGTGTCGCGACCAGGTGCCGGCCGAGCCGTTCGACGCCGTGCGGGCCACGATCGAGGCCGATCTCGGCCGCCCGATCGACGAGGTGTTCAGCCACATCGAGCGCGTCCCGCTCGCAGCCGCGTCGATCGCCCAGGTGCACGCGGCCACGCTGCGCACCGGCGAGCAGGTCGTGGTCAAGGTCCAGCGCCCGGACGTGAGCGAGCTGGTCCGCCGCGACCTCGCCGTCATGGCCTGGATCGCGCCACATCTCGTCGGGCGGATCCCGGTGGCGGCGCTCGCCAACCCGCCGGCGCTCGTCGAGCTGTTCGCCGAGACGATCGTCGAGGAGCTCGACTTCCGGCTCGAGGCCGGCAACATGCTCGACATCGCGATGATGCTGCGCGATCTCGGCCAGGAGAACTACGAGGTGCCGCGCCCTCACCCCGACCTCGTCACCCGGCGTGTCCTCGTGATGGAGCGGCTCTCGGGTTTCAACTTCGACGACGTCGCCGGGATGCAGGACGCCGGGATCGACACCCACGAGGTCGTCCGCACCGGCATGATCGCGTTCATGGAGGGTGCGCTGATCCACGGCGTGTTCCACGGCGACCTCCACGGCGGCAACCTCTTCGTCATGGCGGACGGCCGGACGGCGCTGCTCGACTTCGGCATCGTCGCCCGCCTCTCCCACGAGCGTCGCATGGCGTTCCTGCGGCTCATGCTCGGGGCGACCACGAACGACCTCAAGGGCCAGATGGCCGCGCTGCGCGACCTCGGCGCCCTGCCGCCCGACACCGACCTCGACGCGGTGATCCGAGACATCGGTCTCGACCAGCCGACGATCGACCCGACCACGCTGACCGGCGACGAGATGATCAGGGAGGTGCAGCGGGTCGTCAAGGCCCTGCTCGCGTACGGCGCGAAGCTGCCGAAGGAGCTGATGCTGTACGTCAAGAACATGGTGTTCCTCGACGGTGCGATCGCCCGGCTGGCTCCCGAGCTCGACCTGCTGGCCGAGGTGACGAACATCTCGATGTACTTCGCCCAGCGTCACGGCGAACGCATCGCGGCCGACCTCGGCATGGCCGCGCTCAGCGTCGACGTCGACCTCGGCAGCGTCAAGGCCGGTCTGGGCGTCGACGATGGGGTCGAGTCCCTCACGTACCGCGAGCTGCAGGAGCGCCGCCAGCTGATCCAGAAGCGCATGCGGGCCGCCGCGCGCTGAGCGCCGACCGCGGAACGGGGAGCGGTAGGGTCGGCGAGCGTGCGTCTCGTCATCGCTCGCTGCTCGGTCGACTACGCCGGCCGCCTGGCCGCCCACCTGCCCGAGGCCAATCGCCTCATCATGGTGAAAGCCGACGGGTGCGTCGCGATCCATGCCGACGGTGGCGCCTACAAACCGCTCAACTGGATGAACGCCCCGAACAAGCTGGTCGAGATCACCGATGGCGACCCGGTGCAGTGGGTCGTCACCAACCCGAAGAGCGAGACGCTGACGATCACCCTCCACGAGGTGCTGAGCGACACCGCCCACGAACTCGGCGACGACCCCGGCCTGCAGAAGGACGGCGTCGAGGCCCACCTCCAAGAACTGCTGGCGGCGTCACCCGAGGCGATCGAGGACGGCCTCACGCTGGTGCGACGCGAGTACCCGACCGCGATCGGCCCGGTCGATCTGGTCTGCAAGGACCCGGGCGGCGTCACCGTCGCCGTCGAGGTCAAGCGTCGCGGCGAGATCGACGGTGTCGAGCAGCTGGCCCGCTACATCGAGCGACTCGAGCTCGATTCGTCGCTCGGCGACGTCCGCGGCGTGTTCGTCGCCCAGTCGATCAAGCCGCAGGCCAAGGTGTTGGCCGAGAGCCGAGGGTTCCGCTGGGTCGAGGTCGACTACGACGAACTGCGCGGCATGGCCCCCGACGAGCTCCGCCTGTTCTGACGGAGCCGGCCGGGGGCCGCTGCCGGCGATCGGCGGGCTCAGCCGGCCGGTGGCGTGTCGGTCGTCGGCGAGGCCGGAGCGGCGTCGTGCTGCTCCTTGGCTCCCGCCACGCTGTCGTAGACGGCCGGCCAGAATCGGTCCCGAGCCGCCCAGACACCACCGACGCCGAACTTGATCACCAAGATGGCGCCGAGGCTGTACGTGATGGTCTGCCACAACGTGTCGACGACGTCCTCGGCGAACTCGAGCTGGTCGACGGCGGCGAAGATGCCGATCACCCAGATCGCGCCGAACGCGAGCTTGGTGATGAACGAGCCGGCGTCGAGATGGGCGACCGCGGCCGACACGAGCCCGCGCACCGCATTGGCGACCACACCCGTCAAGATGATGATCAGGATCGCGATGAACAACCGCGGAATGAACGCGATCAACCCGTCGAAGGCGTCGTTCACCGCCGTGTCGCCGAACACACTGATCGCCAGCTGGATCACGACCAGCATCAGGCCGTAGTAGATGATCAGCGCGAGCAGACGCCCCGAGTCGGCGTAGCCGGCCCGCTCGATCGGCGCTCCGAGACCCGACTTGTCGATGTAGGAGTCGAAGTTGACTTTCTTCAGGATGGCCTCGACGGCCTTGCGGATGACCCTGGCGATGAACCACCCGACCAACAGCACGACGATCGCGGCAACGACGTCGGGCAGGTACCGCACGAGGTCGCGCCACGCGTCCTCGATGCCCTGTCCCCAATCAACGGCGAGATGCATGATCTGCCTTCCCCTCTGGGCGCCCGGTCGGGCGCCCGGTCACGGGGCACGCCCGTGAATCAGCACACCCCTCGGTTGACTCGACCGTACCGTCTCCCCCTGCGACACCCGCGGAGGCTCGCCCGAACCGACGCCGTGTTACCGTCCGGGCCATGTCACAAGTGGTTCGTGGAGTCATCGCCCGCGCCAAGGGCGAACCGGTCACCGTCGAGAACGTCGTCGTCCCCGACCCCGGTCCGGGCGAGGCGGTCGTGAAGATCCAGGCGTGCGGCGTCTGCCACACCGACCTGCACTACCGCGAGGGCGGCATCAACGACGAGTTCCCGTTCCTGCTCGGCCACGAGGCCGCCGGCGTCGTCGAGTCGGTCGGCGAGGGCGTCACCAACGTGGCTCCCGGCGACTACGTGATCCTCAACTGGCGTGCGGTGTGCGGCAACTGCCGCAGCTGCCTCAAGGGCAAGCCGTGGTACTGCTTCTCGACGTTCAACGCCGATCAGAAGATGACCCTCGAGGACGGCACCGAACTGTCACCGGCGCTCGGCATCGGCGCGTTCATCGAAAAGACGCTCGTGCATTCGGGCCAGTGCACGCCGGTCGACCCCGAGGCACCGGCGACGGCCGCCGGGTTGCTCGGCTGCGGTGTCATGGCCGGGCTCGGCGCCGCGATCAACACCGGCGACGTCGGCCGCGGCGACTCGGTCGCGGTGTTCGGCTGCGGCGGCGTGGGCGACGCGGCGATCGCCGGTGCGTACCTCGCCGGTGCGTCGACGATCATCGCCGTCGACATCGACGACACCAAGCTCGAGTGGGCCAAGGAGTTCGGCGCCACGCACACGTGCAACGCCAACGAGACCGACGCCGTCGAGTACATCCAGTCGGTCACCGACGGCAACGGCGCCGACGTCTGCATCGACGCCGTGGGCCACCCCGAGGTCTACCAGCAGTGCTTCCAGGCCCGCGACCTCGCCGGCACCGTCGTGCTGGTGGGTGTACCGAACCCCGAGATGAAGCTCGAGCTGCCGTTCATCGAGGTGTTCGGCCGCGGCGGCGCGCTCAAGTCGTCGTGGTACGGCGACTGCCTCCCGAGCCGCGACTTCCCGATGCTGATCGACCTCTACCGCCAGGGCCGCCTCGACCTCGACCGCTTCGTGTCCGAGACGATCGGCATCGACGGTGTCGAGGAGGCCTTCCACAA
Organism: Acidimicrobiia bacterium; assembly: GCA_030425785.1. GTDB lineage: Bacteria > Actinomycetota > Acidimicrobiia > Acidimicrobiales > Ilumatobacteraceae > Ilumatobacter. The sequence goes on from JAUHYJ010000042.1 coordinate 6,881, forward strand.
GATGGAGCGCGGCGAGGTCCTCCGCAGCGTCGTGGTGATCGACTGATGCCGGTCGAACTGGTCACGACCGACGGCATCTTCGCCCTCGACGGAGGCGAGTGGGAGGTCACGAACAACATCTGGCTGGTCGGCGACGACCGCGAGGTGGTCGTGTTCGACGCCGCCCACGACCATCAGCCGATCCTCGACGGCATCAACGGCCGCTCCGTGAAGGCGATCGTGCTCACCCACGGGCACAACGACCACATCAACGCCGCCGTCCCGCTGCGCGATGCCGTCGACGCACCGATCCTGCTCCACCCCGACGACCGCATGCTCTGGGACGTCGTCTGGCCCGACGACACGCCCGACGGCGACGTCGAGCCGGGCGCCGCGATCTCGGTCGCCGGCCACGAACTCGGCATCGTGCACACGCCGGGCCACTCCCCCGGCTGCTGCTGCTTCCACGACGCCGCATCGGGTCTCGTGTTCTCCGGCGACACCCTGTTCTGCGGCGGTCCCGGCGCGACCGGGCGCAGCTACAGCGACGAGCCGACGATCCTCCGGTCGATCATCTCGAAGCTGCTCACCCTGCCGCCCGAGACGGTCGTCCACACCGGTCACGGCGACTCGACCACCGTCGGCGCAGAGCGCGACACCGTGATGGCTCGCGCCAGCGAACTCGGCGTCACCTGAGCGACGACGCCCGGCCGTGACGACCGGCGCGCTCAGCAGGTGACGCCGGGGAACGCCGGCTTCACGGCGAGCTGGTAGGTCGTCCCGGCTTGCTCGAAGAACGTGAGCTGGTTCGCCTCGGCGAACGTGTCGGCGATCTCCTCGGATGGGATCTCGGCACAGTCGGACGCGGTCGCGAGATCGACCTCGGCCAGCGGCCACTCGACGATCGTCGGCTCGATCTCGAACCCGGTGAGGTCGTCGACGACGAACGACCGGACGAGGAAGACGTCCGCCTGGTAGGCCCCGGACTCCATGTCGCCGAGTGCGGTCGCCTGTTCGACGAACCCCTGCAGATCGGCGCGATCGCCGGACTCGTCGCTCTCGCCCGGCCCGCCGCCGATGCCGAGTGCGTACGCCCGGTGCACGTACGTGTCGCCGTCGACCCGGATCGTGACGACCGTGTCGGCGGCGTCCGCGATGTTCGTCGGGGCGTCGTACTCGCGCTCCTGCAGCAGCCCCTGGTCGTCGGCGAGCGCCAACAGGCCCTGGAGCGCGTCCTCACCGATGTCGCTGACCTGCACGTTCGGCAACAGGGGGCCGGGATAGATGGCGAGTTGTGGTCCGAGTGTGAACTGGCGGGCATCACCGGTCACGGTCAGCACGGGCAGCTGCGAGAAGGTCATCTCCGGTGTCATGAACCCGCCCTCGTCGGCGACCGACACCACCACCTCGTCGGCCGCCGTGGGGTGCTCGTAGCCCTCTGGATCGGCGCTCGTGGGCGGCGCAGTCGTCTCGGGGGCAGTCGGATCAGGAACGGTCGCCTCGGGCGTCGTCGGTGGCATGGTGGTCTCGCTGGCGGGATCGATCGGTTGTCCCGCCGGCTCGCTGTCGTCGCCGCAGGCGGCGAGGCCGAGCGCGAGGACGATCGGTGCCACGAGAGCGGACGTGCGACGAAGATGGTGACGTGCCATACCTGTTGGACGTACCCGCCGGCCGGCGGGTTCCAACATGGCGCCCCCTCGCGTCGAGACCATTCGGTGGACGACCGGCCTTCCACCCGACTTCGGGGCTCGACGGTGGGTCGTGCACCGAGCGGTCGGAGACGGACTCGGCTGATTGGGCGGCGCGCCCACCCCTCGGAGGCGCCAGACTGGGGACATGCAGCGGGTCACCGGCGTCGTCCAGCACTACGCGTGGGGTGACCCGGTCTTCATCCCGCACCTGCTCGGGGTCGAGCCGGACGGGCAGCCATGGGCCGAGCTGTGGCTCGGGACGCATCCGAACGGGCCGTCCCGGCTCGCCGACGGCACACCGCTCGCCGACGTCACCGGCCAGCTGCCGTACCTGCTGAAGGTGCTGGCGGCGGGCGAGCCCCTCTCACTCCAGACCCATCCGAACGCCGACCAGGCTCGCGACGGCCACGCCCGGGGCATCTATCCCGACCCGAACCCGAAGCCCGAACTGCTGTGTGCCCTCACACCGTTCCAGGCGCTGTGCGGCGTCCGGCCGGTCGAGGCGACGCTCGCCCTGCTCGACGAACTGGGCATCGACCGGTTGGCTCGGGTCGTGGCCGCCGACGGCCCCGGCGCCGCACTCGCGGGTCTGTACCGGGGCTCGATCGACCCGCTCCCCGCCATCGAGGCGTGCGTCGCCCATGCCGACGAGCGGCTCGAAGCCGAGTGGGCCGCCAAACTCGCGGCGCGCTATCCCGGTGAACCCAGCGTCGCCGCCACGCTGCTGCTCAACCTCGTCGTGCTCGAACCGGGCCAGTGCCTGCGGCTCGACGCCGGCAACCTCCACGGCTACCTGCACGGCGCCGGCATCGAGCTGATGGGCAACAGCGACAACGTGATCCGCGGCGGCCTGACGGTGAAGCACGTCGACGTCGACGAGTTGCTGGCCGTCGTCGACCCGACACCGCTCGCCGATCCGGTGCTCGCCGAGGCCAACGCCTACGAGCTCCCGGCCGCCGGCGTCAGCCTGCACCGGATCGGCCCCGGCGACACCCACGTCGCCACCGGCCACGAGCTCGCCGTCGACCTCGCCGGCAGCACCTGGTATGCGGCTCCCGGCGACGAAGTCGCGCCGGCCGAGGTCACCTACATCGTCACCCGGTGAGCTCGCCCATGGTGTCGCGGGCGACCCGGACGAGCGGCCATGCGCCCTCGCTCGTGTTCGACACGATCGTCACGGTCGTCGACGTGGTCGGGTCGTGCGACGACGCGAACGAGACACCGGCGTCGCAGCCCTCCATCTGCGCGACCGACCCGGTCGGCGCCAGCCAGAAGCCGCGCCCGTACCGCATCGCGGTCGGGCCGGGCTCGACCGGTGTGGTCATCTCGGACACGACGTCGAGCGGCACGATGCGACCGTCGAACAGCGCGAGCCAGAGCGAGCGCACGTCGACGACCGAGGCGTAGATCCCGCCGTCGCCGTGCCCGCGCACCGGCAGGTGGTGGACGTTCGTGCGATCGCCGTCGGCGTCCAGGTACCCGATCGCGGCGTTCGCCGGCAGCTCGTCCGAGCGCCAGTAGCCCGTCCGTGTCATGCCCGCCGGCCGGACCACCCGCTCGTGAACGAGGTCGTGGAAGGGCTCCCCACCCGCACGCTCGGCGGCGATCGCGAGCACGACGAAGCCACCATTGTTGTACGCGAACGCGCGGCCCGGATCGGTGACCTGTGGGAACCCGTCGATCACCTCGAGGTAGCCGGCACTGTCGACGAGGCGGTGGACCGGGATGGGCATCAGGTAGTCGGTGATCTCGCCGATCGCTGACTCGTCGAGGTAGTCGCCGATGCCGCTCCGGTGGGTGACGAGGTCGAGGAAGGTGACTCGGTCATCGATGAGCGGCAGGTCGTCGACCAGCCAGCGTCGGATCGGATCATCCCAGCGGAGCGCACCGTCGACCGCGAGCGAGGCGACCGTCAGCGCCGTGAAGGACTTCGCGCCGCTGGCGAGCGCGTAGGACACGTCCGCCGCATTGGGCGAGCCGCACCGGCGGTCGGCTGCCCCGCTCGCCCGTCCCCACACGTGCTCGTCCCCGACCGCCACGTCGACGACCACCGACGTCGCGTGGTCGTCGAACCCGGCTGCCAGCGCGGCGACGAGGCGGTCGACGTCCACGTCAGCCGCTGAGGGCGGTGTGCATCGCGTGCACGGTGCCGACGAAGTGCTCGGCCTGATCGTCCGTGAGCACGCCGTACGCCGACTCGAGGACGCGGTCGGTGAGGTGTTCGGCCTCGTCGAGCGCCGCACGATCGGCGTCGGTCACCGTGGGCGGCTCCTCGTAGCCGAACATCGACACGTCGCCGGGCCGCTTGATGGCGTGCGCCACGCGGGTCGGGAGCCCGACGGCTGCGACCGCAGCGAGGTGCGCACTCCCCCGCAGCTCCCGCAGCACCATCGCCTGGTGCGCCGCGGCCGCCGGAGCGTCGGAGGGCACCTCCTCGGCCCGCAGTGCGGCGAAGAGCGCCAGCGCGGCGCCGTCGACGGCTCCGATGACCGCGGCCGCCGCGTCGACGAATGCGTCGAGCCCGGCGACGTCGGCGAACTTCCGGCGCCCGAGCTCGTGGTTGCAGGCGATGTAGGCGCGCGCCGCCGGCACCGGATCCATGACCTCGGCGCCCTGCGTCACCCACTTCGCGAGGAGGTCCGGATGGAAGTAGCCGAACGCGCTCTGCACCACCGCCGGGTTGGCGGTCCCGAGGACGCCGGCCCGCCCGAGGGCGTAGAACCGCATACCGCTCAGCCCGAGCTCCTTGCCGCGCTCGAGCGTGGCCGGGTCGAAGTAGAACGCAGCACCGATGTCACCGAGTTCGTGCTTGGTGGCGGCCATGATCTCACGGGGGTCCATGCCCGGGATCATGGCACCGGCGGCCCAGCCCCTACGAACCGACGGTCTTGCGGATCTCGACGATCTTCTCGTTGGCCTGGTTGGCGTCGTCGCCCTGTGCCTCGAGCAGCGCCGAACGGTCCTTCGCCGCCTCGCGCTCGGCCCGTGCCGTGTCGGCCTTCTCGATCGCGGCGTCGATGCCGTGCTCGTTGATGAACTCGGCCCACTCGACCAACGCGTCGACCATCTCGTCCTCGGGCACCACGGCGATGTTGCGACCCTTCACGAAGAGGTGGCCACGCTTGTTGCCCGCCGCGATACCGAGGTCGGCCTCGCGCGCCTCGCCCGGACCGTTCACGACGCAGCCCATCACGGCGACCTGGAGCGGCAGCTTGCGCTCGCCGAACGCCTCCATCGCCCGGTTCGCCACCTCGATGACGTCGACCTCGGCGCGGCCGCAGGAGGGGCACGCGATCAGGTCGACGTTCTTGCGCTCGCGCAGGCCGAGCGCCTCGAGCAGCTGGCGACCGGCGCGTGCCTCCTCGACCGGGTCGGCGGTGAGCGAGTAGCGAATCGTGTCGCCGATGCCCTCCATGAGCAGGGTGGCGATACCCGCTGTCGCCTTCACGAGCCCCGCCGGCGGCGGGCCGGCCTCGGTGACGCCGAGGTGGAGCGGGTAGTCGGTGACATCGGCGAGTTGCCGGTAGGCCTCGACCATCAGCGGCACGCTCGACGCCTTGACCGAGATCTTGATCAGGTCGAAGTCGACGTCGTGGAAGTAGGCGATCTCCTGCTGCGCCGACTCGACCATCGCCTCGGGCGTCGCGCCGCCGTACTTCTCGTAGAGCTTCGGGTCGAGCGAACCGGCGTTGACGCCGATGCGGATCGGCAGGTTGCGATCGCGGGCTTCGCTCGCCACGGCCTTGATGTGCTCGGGCTTGCGGATGTTGCCCGGGTTCAGGCGAAGGCCGTGCACACCGGCTTCCATGGCGGCGAGCGCCATCTTGTACTGGTGGTGGATGTCGGCGATGACCGGGATCGGCGAGCGCGGGACGATCTGGGCGAGGCCTTCGGCCGCCTCGAGCTCGTTGCAGGTACAGCGCACGATGTCGCAGCCGGACGCCGCCAGGGCGTAGATCTGCTGCAGGGTGCCCTCGACGTCAGCGGTCTTGGTCGTCGTCATCGACTGGACGGTGACCGGGGCCATTCCCCCGACGGGCACGTCGCCCACCGAGATCTGTCGCG
>JAUHYJ010000653.1 GCA_030425785.1 Acidimicrobiia bacterium
CGACGGCGGCCCGTCGGTGCACGAGGTCGCCGAGCGGGCGGCGGTCATGTACCTGCACGAGAACGCGTTGAACGTGCTGGCCTTCCCGTCGCTGCGCTCGATCCAGAACGAGGTCGTGGGCTGGACGGCTGCGTTGCTCCACGGCCCCGACACGGCCGCCGGGTTCCTCACGAGCGGCGGCACCGAGTCGATCCAGTGCGCGGTGCTGGCGGCGCGCGAGCGCGGCCGGGCCGAACGCGGCATCCATGCCGGGGAGATCGTGCTGGCGGAGTCGGCGCACGCCGCGTTCCACAAGTCGGCCCACATGTACGACATGCCGGTCCGCAAGGTGCCGGTCCGCGACGACTGGACCGCCGACGTCGACGCGATGGCCGACGCCGTGAACGACCGGACGGTGCTGGTGGTGGGTTCGGCGCCGCAGTACCCGCAGGGCGTCGTCGACGACATCCCCGCGATCGCCGAGCTGGCCGCGTCGGTCGGCGCGAACTGCCACGTCGACGCGTGCATGGGCGGGTTCGTGTTGCCGTTCGCCGAGATGCTCGGCCGCGACGTCCCGCCGTGGGACTTCCGCGTCGAGGGCGTGCACACGATCTCGGCCGACGTCCACAAGCTCGGTTATGCGCCCAAGGGTGTGTCGGTGATCCTGCACCGCACGAAGGAGCTGCGCCGCTACCAGACCTTCTCGTTCGACGACTGGTTGGGCGGGTTCTACGGGTCGCCGAACCTGCAGGGGTCGCGGTCGGGCATGCCGATGGCATGTGCCTGGGCGGTCATGCAGCACCTCGGCGTCGACGGGTACGTCGAGCTGACCCGGACCGTGCTCGACAACGCCGACCGGATGCGGGCCGGCATCGCCGCCGTCGACGGGGTGCGGGTGCTCGGGGCGGGGGAGTTCCACCTGATCGCGATGGCGAGCGACCCCGAGTCGGCGTCGCCGATCGACGTGTTCGCCCTCGGCGACGCGCTGGCGGCGCGCGGCTGGCACCACGACCGGCAGGGCCCGCCCGACTCGCTGCACTCGACCGTGAGCAACACGAACACCGGCTTGATCGACGACTATCTGCACGATCTGGCCGAATGCGCCGACGAGGTGCGGGGTACCTCGACCGACGATCGCAGCACGAACTACTCGACGGTCGACTGAACGGCTGCACGCCTGCGCCGTCGGTTTCGGCCTGCCGTCTGGTACCGTCGAATCCGCACGTTGGGTGAGTCGATCGCTCGAACAGGTGGCTGTGAGAGCGGTCCATGTCGGTTGTCGGCGTCGCCTCGGCGCCGGGAAACGAGATCGGTGCCGACGCCCTCACGAGCCGCGAGCGACGCCCGACGTCGATCGGATGGCCGTGGACGGCGCGACACCCTCGCCGACCAGTGAACGGAGTACCCGTGGCCAAGCGATCGAAGAAGCCCGCACCTCAGCCGTATGTGGCTGATGATCCCGAGGATCTGGAGGGTGCGCAGCTGATCGCTCACGAGATCGTCTCCGAGCGGCGCGACCTGCTGCCGTCGGTGGCGATGATCATGGAGTCGGAGCTCGACGACGACGCTCGGGCTGCCGCGATGGGGCTCTTCCGTGATGCGCTGGTCGACCTCGACGACCCGAACCGCGATCCGCGTACCGCGATCGCCAACGCCAGCTGAGCGGGAGGCCACGATGAGCCAGGCACGATTCCAGAAGATGCAACGCGAGAAGGCCAAGCGCGAGAAGGCGCAGGCCAAGGCCGAGCGCAAGGCGCAGCGCGCCGAGGAGGCCGAGCTCGCCGCCGAGAGCGACGACGACTCCGATGCGCCGCCACAGGAGCAGGTCATCGCCAAGCTCGCGAAGCTGCACGAGCAGTTCGACGACGATCAGATCGACTTCGACACGTTCGAGGAGCGCAAGCAGGAGCTGATGGACCAGCTCCAGGTCTGAGTCGCCCGGTCGAGCGACTCAACCCATCGGCCGCATCCCGAGCCGATCGATGAGCGCGTCGTCGTGGCGACGCGTCGGGTTGTCGGCCGTCAACAGCTTGGTGCCGACGAAGATCGAGTTGGCCCCGGCCATGAAGCACAGCGCCTGCAGTTCGTCGGACATCTCCTCGCGGCCGGCCGACAGCCGGATCGACGATGCCGGCATCATCACCTTGGCGACCGCGATCGTGCGGACGAACTCGATCGGGTCGACGTCGTCGACGCCGTCGAGCGGCGTGCCGGGGATGCGGATGAGCTGATTGATCGGCACCGACTCGGGGTGGCGGGGGAGCGTCGCCAGGGTCGTGAGCATCGCTGCCCGATCGGCCCGCGTCTCGCCCATGCCGACGATGCCGCCGCAACACACCGCCATCCCGGCGTCACGGACGTGTTCGAGCGTGTCGAGGCGATCCTGGAAGGTGCGGGTGGTGATGATCTCGCCGTAGTGCTCTTCGGAGGTGTCGATGTTGTGGTTGTAGTAGTCGAGCCCGGCATCGGCGAGCGTCCTCGCCTGGTCGGCGGTGAGCATGCCGAGGGTCATGCAGG
>JAUHYJ010000654.1 GCA_030425785.1 Acidimicrobiia bacterium
GAACTCGTCGGCGAGCAGCTCCGAGCCGGGGTTGAACCCGAACCAGCCGACCCACAGGATGAACACACCGAGGATGGCGAACGGGATGTTGTGGCCCGGGATGGCCCGAGGCGACCCGTCGTCGGCGTAGCGACCGATGCGGGGACCGAGGAACAGCGCACCCATGAAGGCGGCGATGCCACCCGTCATGTGCACGATGCCCGAGCCGGCGAAGTCGGAGTAGACGGCGTCGCCGATGTTCATCTGGGCGATGAAGCCGCCGCCCCAGGTCCAGTGGACGACCACCGGGTAGATGAACGCGCACATGACCGTCGAGAAGATCAGGTAGGCGCTGAACTTCGTCCGTTCGGCCATGGCACCGGAGGCGATCGTGACCGCCGTCGCTGCGAAGACCGCCTGGAAGAAGAACGTCGTGGCGATGCTCAGGCCGCCCTCGGGGATCGCCGCCAGGTCCTGATCGGCCAGGAAGAACGCCGAGTCACCGATCCACTTGCCCGACCCGCCGAAGGCGAACGCGTAGCCGGTGGCGAACCAGGCGGTGATGCCGACGATCGCATCGGCCATGTTCTTGGCGAAGATGTTCACCACGTTCTTGGCGCGCGTCAGGCCGGCCTCGACCAGCGCGAAGCCTGCCTGCATGAAGAACACCAAGCAGCCCGCGATGAACACCCAGATGTTGTTCAGGTAGTCCTGGGTGGTGGGGCCGTCCTGGGCGAAGACGGAACTGGGGGTGATCGCGACGATGGCCGCGACGCCACCCAGGGCGGAAATGATTCGAAGCGCACGTTTGTTGCGCACGAGGTCCTCCTCAAGGGTTTGGTTAGGTAGGGATAGGGGCCAGCCCGGCGAGGGCCTCGTTGCCAGCCGGGCTGCGGCGCAAGTTAGAACGGCGTCATTTCCGTTCTGTCCGAGCAATGTTTCGTGTGTGTGACCAGTTCGTTCGCGCGACCGACCGCCCTGCGGACGCGACACCGCCGCAGCGCCGGTGGTCCGGACTGCGGCGGCAGGGGGTGTCGCGTCGGGTCGCGGCTAGGCGATCAGCATCCAGCCGCGGCGGCGAACGGTGCGGACCCGATCGGCGCCGATGCAGCGCCGGATGCCGACGATCAGCGAGTCGGCACGACGCGGGCTGAGCTCGGCCAGCCCCGCGCGCCGAGCCAGCTCGTGCCGGCTCAGCACGCGTCCCGGGTTGCCCGCCAGGACGTGGTACACGGCTCGCTCCTGCGGCGTCAGATGCTCGAGGGGGTGAGAATCCGGTTCAACCGTGGGGGAAATCGCAGGAGCGAGCCGTGCCATGGACATACGTAAGCGCAGCGGTGTGTCACGCGTGTTCGTCCGCTGTGAACGCTGTGTAACGCGCCGCGTACGGTGGGCGCATGCATGTGGGGGCCAGCGTCATCTTCCAGAATCCGGGCCGCGCCCGGCCCGACCACGAGGTCTACGCCGACGACCTCCGGCTCGCCCGGTTGGCCGAGCCACTCGGGTTCGAGTCGATCTGGTCGGTCGAGCACCACTTCACCGACTACACGATGTGTCCGGACGTCATGCAGTTCCTCACGTACATGGCGGGTTGCACCGAACGCATCCAGCTCGGGTCGATGGTGTGCGTGCTGCCGTGGCACGACCCGATGCGCGTCGCCGAGCAGGTCGCGATGCTCGACGTCATCTCCGGCGGTCGGGTGATCTTCGGCATGGGCCGCGGCACCGGTCGCGTCGAGTTCGACGGATTCTCGGTCGCGATGCCCGAGGCCCGGGCCCGGTTCGCCGAGTCGGCCGACATGATCCTGACCGGGCTCGAACGCGGCTGGGTCGAGTACGACGGCGAGTACATCCGCCAGCCGCGACGCGACATCCGCCCGGCACCGTCGACGAGCTTCCGTGGCCGCACCTACGCAGCGGCGATCTCGCCCGAGTCGTCGGCGATCATGGCGAAGATGGGCGTCGGCCTGCTCATCATCCCGCAGAAGCCGTGGAAGGTGCACCGGGCCGAGCTCGCCACGTACCGCGAGACCTACCGGCAGCACAACGACGGCGCCGAACCCCCGCCGCCGTTCTGCGCCGGGTGGACGTTCGTCGACGAGTCGGCCGATCGCGCCGAGGAGATGGCCCGCCGCTACATCGGCGGCTACTGGGACTCGGTCGTGCAGCACTACGAGTTCGACCAGGACCATCTCAAACAGACGCCCGGATATGAGTTCCACGGCGAGATGTACGACCGGTTGATGGCCCCTGGCGGCAAGGAGATGATGACCGAGTTCTTCCTCGGCATCCAGGTGTGGGGCACCCCCGATCAGGTGGTCGACAAGATCGTCACCATCCAGGATCACACCTACGCCGACGCGTACATGGGGGTGTTCTCGTACGCGGGCATGCCGATCGACGACGCCGAGGCGAGCATGCGGCTGTTCGCGTCGGAGGTGATGCCCGAACTGCAGGCGCTGCCGGCCGCCTACGAACGCCTCGGCGTCCCCGCCTGCGGCCCTGATGGCCCGGG
>JAUHYJ010000655.1 GCA_030425785.1 Acidimicrobiia bacterium
CGATGATCGGCAGGGCGATCGCTTCGAACAGCGCGAGAAAGACGACCGGCGGGCCGATCGCCGTCGCCGCTACCCGGTATCGGTCAGACCCGAGACTGACCCGAATGGCCAGCCGGGGCACCGCCCGGTCGCTCCAGGTCCGCAACTTCCGGATCTACTACTACGGGCAGCTCGCCTCGGTGTGCGGCACCTGGACACAGACCGTCGCCCTGGCGTGGGTCGTCCTCGAGCTGACGGACAGCGGAGCGTCGGTCGGCACGCTCACCGCGTGCCAGTTCGTCCCGGTCCTCCTGCTCGGAGCGTGGGGTGGCGTGATCGCCGACCGGTTCGACAACCGGCGCGCCGTGATGGGCGTCCAGGTCTTCCTCGGGCTCCAGGCGGCGGTGTTGGCCGCCGTCGTGCTGGCCGGCGTCGAGCAGCTGTGGGTCCTCTACGCGCTCGCCGCCGTACAAGGGATCGGCACTGCTGCCGACACTCCGACGCGTCAGTCGCTCGTCGGTCAGCTCGTGCCGGCCGACGACCTGCCGAACGCGCTCGCGCTCAATGCCGGTCTCGTGCAACTGGCCCGGATCGTCGGACCGGTCGCCGCGGCGGCGTTGATCGCCCTGATCGGGGCCGGCATGTGCTTCGCCGTCAACGCTGCGTCGTACGTCGTCGTCGTGCTCGCGGTCCGGGCACTCGACCGTTCCGAGCTGCGCGCCCGCCCGAGATCGTCGAGCGAGCCGATCCGGGTGCGAGACGGGCTGCAGTACGCTTCGGCGCGGCCGGTGCTGCGGCAGCTGCTCCTCCTGACCCTTCTGTCGAGCTCTGCGAGCGTGACGGCTACCGTCGTGCTGCCGGTGCTCGCCCGCGACACCTTCGACGGCAACGCGACCGTGTTCGGCGTGCTCGCTGCGTGCTTCGGCGTCGGCGCTCTCGTCGGTGCGGGATTCGTGGCGTCGCGACGCGTCCTGTCGCGCGCTCAGCTGGTCACCACCTTCGCGATCACCGGCACGGCGTTCCTGGCGCTCGCCGCCTGCCCGAACCGGTTCGTCGCCGCGGTGCCACTCGTCGTCGCGGGTTTCGGTTCGTTCACGACGGGCGTCACCCTGAACGCATCGATCCAGCTCAGTGCGCGAACGGAGATGCGCGGCCGCGTGATCGCCCTGTTCTTTCTGATCGCGTTCGGTGCGAACGTGATCGCCGGGCCGATCTACGGCGTGCTCACGGATGCCGTCGGCCCCCGATCTGCGTTCGTGACGGCCGGGGCACTCGGCCTGGTGACTGCTGCGATGCTCTTCGTGCGTTGGCGCGACGAACTCATGGACCCGGCCGCCCAACCCGACGTGCACGACGTCGTCGGCTGACGGCGCTCGCGGGCGTCAGCCCGGCCGGGCGCTCTCGGCCAACGCACGGCCCAGCTCGGCGATGCCGAGCTGGATGTTCTCGACCGTCTCGTGCTGGAACGCCAGGCGCATGTAGCCGATGCCGGTCGCGTCGCCGGTGAAACCCTCGCCGGCGCGAGTCGCGATGCCGGCTGCGTGCATCAGCTGGTTCAGCCGCTCCGGATCCACGTCGTCGGCCAGACGCAGCCAGAAGTAGATCCCGCCTTTCGGCACGGAGAAGTCGACGTGCGGGCGGCAGTGCCGGTCGAGGGCCGCCAGGGCGACGTCGCGCTTGGCCCGGCTGCAGGCCCGGAACCGTTCGAGATGTGGGTCGAGGAGGTCGTCGGCGATGTACTCGTCGATCATGGTCGGCACGAGCTGGTTGACGCCGAGGTCCTCTCGGACGACGTCGAGCGCGCGGACGGCCTCGGGCACGCCGGTCATGTAGCCGAGGCGGAGTCCCGGTGCGAGCTGCTTGTCGAACGTCTCCGAGAGCAGGACGAGCCCGGTGTCGTCGAGACTGAAGATCGTGGGCGGTGGCGGTTCGTCGAACCAGTGGTCGTGGTACGCGTTGTCCTCGACGACGATCAGGTCGTTGGCCTGCGCGATCTCGAGCAGCTGCTCGCGACGGGCGAGCGGCATCAGCGATCCGGTCGGCACGTGGAACGTGGGGATGACATAGAGCATCTTCGGTCGCACGCCATCGGCGCGGAACCGTTCGATCCGTTCCTCGACGGCGTCGACCACCATCCCCTCGGTGTCGACCGGGACCCTCGCGACCTGGGCGCCGGTCGCGTTCATGTAGCCGACCATGAACGGGTAGGTCGCGGCCTCGGTGATGGCACCGTCGCCGGGGCCGAGGTAGGCGCGCGCCGCCAGCGCCAGCCCATCGGACGAGCCGTTGCACAGCATCAACCAGTCGGCTTCGACCGGTCGACCGTCGCGGCGGGCGATCCGATCGGCGATCCGCGTTCGGAGCCCGCGATGCCCGCGCACGATCTCGTCCCCACCACCAGGGTTGTACTGCCCGAGCCGCGCGCCGATGCGGTCCATGGCCCGCTCGAGATAGGCGGTGATGTCGTCGAGCGGCAGCGTGAAGGTGCGCAGGAAGCCCTTGTGGAGCCGCTCC
>JAUHYJ010000656.1 GCA_030425785.1 Acidimicrobiia bacterium
GAGCTACGAGGAGCCGGCGCCGCGGAACTTCTCGTTCAACTCGCCGTACGGCGCCTGCGAGACCTGCGACGGCCTCGGCACGACGTTCGAGGTCGACCCCGAGCTCGTCGTGCCCGACCCCGACGCGTCGATCAACGACGGTGCGCTCGCCCCGTGGCGCAGCGCGCACACGCAGTACTTCACGCGCATGTTGCAGGCGGTCGCGAACGTCCACGACATCGACCTCGACGCGCCGTGGCACACCCTGAACGCGAAGCAGCAGAAGGTGCTGCTGTTCGGGGCCACGGGCAAGCTGACCGTCAAGTACAAGAACCGCTACGGCCGCAACCGCACGTACTCGACCGAGTACGAAGGCGTGATCCCCTGGATCAAGCGGCGCCACGAGGGCGCCGAGAGCGACTGGTCGCGCGAGCAGTACGAGGGGTACATGCGCGAGGTCCCGTGCCGGGCCTGTGGCGGCGCGCGGCTCAAGCCGTACACGCTCGCGATCACCGTCGGCGACAAGAACATCGCCGAGGTCTGCGACATGTCGATCGGCGAGTCGGCGAAGTTCCTCGCGGCGCTCGAGCTCTCCGAACGCGACCGCATGATCGCCGAGCGCGTCACCAAGGAGGTCAACGCCCGCCTCGGGTTCCTCCTCGACGTCGGGCTCGACTACCTCACCCTGTCCCGCTCGGCGGGCACGCTGGCCGGTGGCGAAGCGCAGCGCATCCGGCTCGCGAGCCAGATCGGCTCGGGTCTCGTCGGCACCCTGTACGTGCTCGACGAGCCGTCGATCGGTCTCCACCAGCGCGACAATCGCCGCCTCATCGACACCCTGACGCGGTTGCGCGATCTCGGCAACACGGTCATCGTCGTCGAGCACGACGAGGAGACCATCAAGGAGTCCGACTGGATCGTCGACATCGGTCCCGGCGCCGGTGAGCACGGGGGAGCGGTCGTGTACTCCGGGCCGGTCAAGGGCATCACGCGGGTGAAGGAGTCCCGCACCGGGCAGTACCTGTCCGGCAAGCGTTCGATCCCCGTGCCGGCCGAGCGACGTCGTCCGAACGAGGAACGGCTCACGATCCACGGCGCCCGCGAGCACAACCTGCAAGACCTCACCGTCGACATCCCGCTCGGGTGCTTCGTCGCGGTGACCGGGGTGTCGGGGTCGGGCAAGTCGACGCTCGTGCGCGACATCCTGCTGCCGACGTTGATGCAGCGGATCTACAAGTCGAAGACACCGGCCGGCAAGCACCGCAAGATCGACGGCATCGAGCACCTCGACAAGGTGATCGACATGGACCAGTCGCCGATCGGTCGCACCCCGCGTTCGAACCCGGCCACGTACACCGGCGTCTTCGACAAGATCCGCAAGCTCTTCGCCACCACCAACGAGGCCAAGGTGCGCGGCTATCAGCCGGGCCGGTTCTCGTTCAACGTCAAGGGTGGGCGCTGCGAGGCGTGCGCCGGCGACGGCACGATCAAGATCGAGATGCACTTCCTGCCCGACGTCTACGTCCCGTGCGAGGTGTGCAAGGGCGCCCGCTACAACCGCGACACGCTCGACATCGAGTTCAAGGGCAAGAACATCGCCGAGGTGCTCGACATGCCGGTCATCGAGGCGGTCGAGTTCTTCGCCAACCAGCCGGCGATCCATCGCTACATGACGACGCTGATGGACGTCGGTCTCGGCTACATCCGCCTCGGCCAGCCGGCGCCCACGCTGTCGGGCGGCGAGGCGCAGCGCGTCAAGCTCGCCACCGAACTCGCCAAGCGCTCGACCGGGCACACGATCTACCTGCTCGACGAGCCGACGACCGGCCTCCACTTCGAGGACGTGCGACGGTTGCTGACGGTGCTGTCGCGGCTCGTCGACCAGGGCAACACGGTGCTCGTGATCGAACACAACCTCGACGTCATCAAGACGGCCGATTGGCTGATCGACCTCGGCCCGGAGGGCGGCAGCGGCGGCGGCACGCTCGTCGCCGAGGGCTCGCCCGAGCACATCGCCTCCGTCGAGGCGAGTCACACCGGCCGCTTCCTGCGTGAGTTGCTGCCCGTCGACGCCTGACACTCGCCGCCCGACGCCGTTTGAGATCCCGTCGATCCGGGAACGCGACGGTCATGGGACACCAGCAGCAGACCGACCGTCCGACCGATCGCGAGATCGTGCAGAAGTACAGCGAGGTCGACGCCGACGACGTCGCCGAGAATGCCGTCGACTACTTCGAGGGCACGCCCGACACCGAGTCGGAGAAGTCGGAGGACTCGCGCTGATGGCCCGCCACCTCCACCAGGAGGCGGGCGGCAACCCGGCGCAGGGGCCCGTCCGCGAACTCGCCAACGAACCACCGTCGCCGCGCGCCGCCGACGACTTCCCCGATGCCCCGGAGGCACCGCCGTCGCAGCCCGAGGGCGACCTCGACCAGGAACGACTCGACGACTTCGCGGCGCGTCTCGGCCTCGATGCCGATGACGATGACGATGCCGATG
>JAUHYJ010000657.1 GCA_030425785.1 Acidimicrobiia bacterium
TCGGTCACGATGTTCCTCGTCATCCTGCCGATCTTCGAGGGGTTCGCGATCCTCACCCTGCCGATGATCATGGGCGCGCGCGAGATGCCGTTCCCACGCCTCGGCGCCTTCGCGTACTGGACGTTCGTGATGGGCGGGTTGCTGTACTACTCGGCCACCCTGTTCGAGGCGGTCCCCAACGCCGGCTGGTTCGCCTACGTACCCCTCAGCGGGCCGGAGTTCTCCCCCGACCTGAACATCGACTTCTGGGTGCTCGGCCTCGGGGTGGCCGAGGTCGGCGCCATCGCGGGAGCGATCGAGATCATCATCTCGGTGCTCAAGCTGCGCGCACCGGGGATGTCGCTGACTCGCATGCCGCTCTACGCGTGGGCGATGTTGCTGACCGCGGTGATGATCCTGTTCGCCTTCACGCCCCTGATCGTCGGCAGCCTCCTGCTCGAGCTCGAGCGTGGCTTCGGGATGCAGTTCTTCGACCCCGACGTGGGCGGGAGCACACTGCTCTGGCAGCACCTCTTCTGGATCTTCGGCCACCCCGAGGTGTACATCCAGTTCCTGCCGGCGACCGGCATCGTGTCGATGGTGCTCCCGGTCATGGTCAAGCGGCGCATCGCCGGCTACCGCTGGATGATCGCCGCGATGATCGGCATCGCGTTCTTGTCGTTCGGGCTGTGGGCGCACCACATGTTCACCGTCGGTCTGCCGGCGGTCGTGCTCGCCTTCTTCGCCGCAGCGAGCATGATGATCGCGATCCCGGCTGGGGTGCAGTTCTTCTCGTGGATCGCCACGATCTGGGAGGGGCGGCCGCAGTTCAACACCGCGTTCCTGTTCGTGCTCGGGTTCATGATCACGTTCGTGATCGGCGGCATCACCGGCGTCATGGTCGCCGCGGTGCCGTTCGACGCCCAGGCGCACGACTCGTACTTCGTGGTCGCCCACCTCCACTACGTGCTGATCGGTGGCGTGGCGTTCCCGATCTTCGCCGGCGTGTACTACTGGTTCCCGAAGCACACCGGCCGGATGCTGTCGGAGACGTGGGGCAAGATCAGCTTCTGGCTGCTGTTCGTCGGGGTGCACGTGACGTTCTTCCCGATGCACATCGCCGGGCTGATGGGCATGCCGCGCCGGATCTCGACCTACGACGCCGACACCGGCTGGGGTATCTGGAACCTGATCTCGTCGCTGGGGCTGCTGCTGATCATCCCCGGCCTGGCGGCGTTCGGTTGGAACGTGTTCCGCAGCTATCGCCACGGCCGGTTGGCGGGGCACAACCCGTGGGGTGCCGACAGCCTCGAGTGGGCGCTGCCGTCGCCGCCGCCGCAGCAGGGTTGGACGACGATGCCGATCGTCCACAGCCGGCATCCCCTCTGGGACCAGGACGACCTCCACAGCGGCGAGCCCCGTCACGAGCGGCTGGTGCACGCGATGGCACAGTGGCCGACCAAGTGGCGGGCCGTGCTGGTGGTGCGCACGACCGACGGCGAGCCCGAGGAGGTCTTCCGGGTCGCCGACACCTCGTTCTGGCCGTTCGTGACGGCGATCGGCACGGTCGGGATCTTCGCCGCCGAACTGCTGAAGCTGCGCTGGGGCGCGCTCGTGTCGGCGGCGATCGTCGTGTGGTCGGCGATCATGTGGAACCGGCCGACCGACGCACCGATGACCGAGGAGGAAGAGCTCGAGTTCGAGGCCGAGCACGGGGTGCCCGTGCGGGCCGGCGGCTCGCTGATCGTGGCTCGCTGGGGCACCGGCATCGCCCTGCTGTTCCTGTCGATCGGCTGTGCGAGCTTCCTGCTTGCGTACTTCTACCTCCGGATCGAGAACCCGGTCTGGCCGCCGGAGGGGGTCGCCGACCCGTCGATCTGGTTGGCGATCGCCGACGGCGCGCTGTTCGCCGCGGCCGCGGGCGTGATCGCGTGGGGCCGACGCCGGTTGGTCGATGACGCGGACACTCGGGGGCTGGTGCTCGGGCTGGGTGCCGGCGTCGTGCTGCTGGCGTCGGCGGGCGGGTTGCTCGCCTACGACCTCGCGACGACACCGTTCGCCGCGTCCGACCATGCGTACGGGTCGATCTTCCACACGCTCGGCGGGTTCGTGGTCGTGCTGGCGATCGGCGCCACGATCCAGGCCTCCGTGACGCTCTCGGATGCGATCCGGGGCCGGTTCTCCCAGCGCCGGTACTCGTGGGTCGACAACGTGACGCGGATCGCCGCCGGCGTGGCCGTCATGGCGTCACTGTCGCTGATCGTGCTCTACGGCACGCCGTGGCTGACCGGCGGTGGGGCATGACCTCGTCACCGTCGTCGACGCCCGACCGCCGGCCGGTCGACACCCTCGCCCCGCCGCACGAACCGGTGGTGACGCCGTCGCGGTCGTGGCCGATGTGGGTGCTGTTGATCGGTGGGCCGGCGCTCTGGTTCACGCACTTCATGGTCGTGTACCTGACGGCCGAGGCGGCGTGTACGCCCGGC
>JAUHYJ010000658.1 GCA_030425785.1 Acidimicrobiia bacterium
CGACGCGATCGGCGGCAAGCAGGCGCAGGTCGGTTGGGGCAGCCAGATCCGCTCGTACGTGATGCAGCCGTACCAGATGGTCAAGGACCTCCGGACCGAGGTCGAGACCGGCAACGTCGAGGCCGTGTTCGACGGTGACATCGACGAGTTCATGGAGGGCTACCTCCGTTGGAAGCGCTCCGAGGCCACCGCCGACGCATGAGCCGCCACGCGCGCCACCGCCTGGCCGGACGCCGTGACTCGAACGACGTGATCGACGGTGCCGCTCCAGGATTTCTCTCACGTTTCTCTGCCCGGACTGCATCCGATTCGCCGTGTCGCTGCGTACAGACGTCGAGCGTGGGGATCGACCCCTCGATCGCGCGCTCGATTGAACCGTCCCAGAAAGGCATATGCATGAAGAACTCACTGAGGAAGCGACTGGTCGCCGGAGTCGCTGCGATCGCAGCGGTGGCGCTGACGCCTGCGGGGGTCGAGGCTCAAGACGCCCCGACGATCACCCTGCTCCACGGCATCCCCGGCATCACGGTCGACGTCGCCGCCGCCGGCTCGGTCGTCATCCCAGGATTCGAACCCGGCACGACGCAGGACCTGTCGGCGTTCGCGGGCCAGACGCTCACCGACGTCGAGGTCCGCCCGGCCGGCACCGAGGACGTCGCCATCGGTCCGGTGGCGGAGTTCGCCGTGCCCGATTCCGGCAACTGGACCGTCATCGCCCACCTCGACGCCGACGGCAACCCCACCATCAGCTCGTTCGAGAACAACGTCGCGCCCACCGCCGACGGCCAGGGACGTCTGACGGTGCGACACACGGCTGCCGCTCCGGCGGTCGATCTCGTCGTCGGCGAAGATCGCCCGATCGAAGGGGCGGCGAACGGTGACAGCGCCGAGCTCGAGCTGCCCGCCGGCGAGATCGCCGGTGCCCAACTCGCCCCGACCGGTGAAGATCCCATCATCGACGTGCCGACGGTGAACCTCGCTGCGGGTTCGAACCTGATCGTGTACGCCGTCGGTTCGCTCGCGGACGACTCGTTCACCTTCTACACCCAGGAGATCGAGGTCGGCTCGGAAGCCGCCGCTGACGACGGCACCGACGACGGTGACGACGAAGGCGACGACGAGGGTGGCGACGAAGGTGACGGCACGCCGGCACCGACCGCCGTCAACACCGGTTCCCCGATCGAGGACGGCGTCAACGCCGCGCTGCTCGCCGCTGCGGTCGGCACGCTCGCCCTCGCCGGTGGCGCGCTCGCGCTCCGCCGTCGCACCGTCGAGCGCTGATCCTTCGGCTCCCCCTCTGACGTGAACAGCAACGCCCGGCTCCGCCGCCCCTCACGGGTGTCGGGCCGGGCGTTGCTCGCGTTCGCGGTCGCCGCCGTCGTCGCCAGCGGCGGCCTGGTGGCCCTCGCCCTCAGCTCCGGTCCTGATCCCGACGCGGCCGTGCTCGTGGTCGATGACGTCGTGGCGTCGACGATGCCCGACACCGTTCCGCCCCGCGTGACGAACCCGGAGACCACCGAGGCGCCGCGTGACGGCAGCGAGCCGAACGACGGCGAAGCGGGCGTCCCGCAGACGACCACGCCGCCGACGGTCCCGGGCGGTGCCCCCTTGTCGCCGCTGGCGGCGCTGCTCGGTGAGACCGGCAGCGCCATCCCGCCCGCGATCGAACCTCGCGTCCAGCCGGTCCGGCTTCGGATCGATGACATCTTCGTCGACGACCCGGTCCGCGCGGTCGGCCTCGAGGACGACGGTCAGCTCGAAGTGCCGGGTGCCGACGAGATCGGCTGGTATCGGTACGGCGCGGCGCCGGGCTACGAGGGCGCGACGGTGTTGGCTGCTCATGTCACCTGGAACGGTGAGTACGGGCCGTTCCTGAACCTCGGCGAGCTCGAGCCCGGCGACACCGTGTCCGTCGAACTCGAGGACGGTACCGAGCGAACGTACGCCGTGATCGAGCGCACGGTCTACGACAAGGACGGCCTGCCCCGCGACCGGATCTGGCGCCGGACCGGTGACGAGTCGCTCGTGCTGATCACGTGCGGCGGTGACTTCAACCCGGACATCAACCGGTACCGCCAGAACATCGTGGTCTACGCCGTCCCCGTCGAGTGAGCGGTCGAGCGCTTCGTCAGCTCACGGCGAGCGGCCGGCCCGTCGCCTCGGCCGACCGACCTTCGGGTGGCCCCGGTTCCGGCCGCGGACTCGCAGGGGTCCGGTCCCGCCGACTCAGGTCGGTGGCAGGACCTTGCCGGGGTTGAGGATGCCGTGCGGATCGAGGGCCGCCTTGATCCGCCGCATCAGCTCGATCTCGGCGACCGAACGCGAGTGGTGCAGGTAGGGCTGCTTGATCGTGCCGATGCCGTGTTCGGCCGATACCGAGCCCTCGAAGTCGGCGACCGCTTCGTAGACGATGTCGTCGATGCGCTGCTCGGTCGCCGGATCGTGCACGCCGGTCGTCGCCG
>JAUHYJ010000659.1 GCA_030425785.1 Acidimicrobiia bacterium
CGACGCCCGAGAAGTCGCTGCTGGCCAAGAAGTCCAAGACCGGTGGCCGCAACGCCTACGGCCGCAAGACGTCGCGTCACCGCGGCGGCGGTCACAAGCAGCGCTACCGCGTCGTCGACTTCCGTCGTACCAAGGACGGCGTGACCGCCAAGGTCGCCGGCATCGAGTACGACCCGAACCGCACCTGCCGCATCGCCCTGCTGCACTACGCCGACGGTGAGAAGGCGTACATCCTCGCCCCCAAGGGCCTCAACGTCGGCGACACCGTCGAGTCGGGCCACGGCGCGGACATCAAGCCGGGCAATGCCCTGCCGCTGCGCTACATCCCGGTCGGTACGACGATCCACAACGTCGAGCTGCGCCCCGGCCAGGGCGGCAAGATCGGCCGCTCGGCCGGCATCGCCGTCCAGCTCGTCGCCAAGGAGGGCTCGCACGCCACGCTGCGCATGCCCTCGACCGAGATGCGCCGGGTCCCGATCGACTGTCGTGCGACGGTCGGCGAGGTCGGCAACAGCGAGCACGAGCTCGTCAAGGTCGGCAAGGCCGGCCGCAACCGGTGGAAGGGCATCAAGCCGCAGACGCGCGGCGTCGCCATGAACCCGGTCGATCACCCGCTCGGCGGCGGTGAGGGACGCACCTCCGGTGGTCGTCCCGCCGTGTCGCCGTGGGGCAAGCCCGAGGGTCGCACCCGTGACAAGAACAAGCCGAGCCAGAAGCTCATCGTCCGTCGCCGCCGTTCCGGCCGTGGTCGCCGGTAACAGGTAGGGGAGTAGAACATGACACGCAGTCTGAAGAAGGGCCCGTTCGTCGACGAGCATCTGCTCAAGAAGGTCGACGCCCAGAACGAGGCTGGCGAGCGCAAGGTCATCAAGACCTGGTCGCGTCGCAGCACCATCATCCCCGACATGGTCGGTCACACGATCGCCGTGCACGACGGCCGCAAGCACGTCCCGGTGTACATCACCGAGTCGATGGTCGGCCACAAGCTCGGCGAGTTCAGCCCCACCCGCACGTTCCGGTTCCACGCGGGCCAGGAGAAGGGGGCACGTCGCTGATGCGCGGTCCGAAGCTCAACGAGGGCGCCACCTACGCGCAGCTGCGCGAGGGCGAGCGCCACGGCACCAAGGCCACCGCCAAGTACGTCCGTTCGTCGGCGTACAAGGCCCGGGTGGTCCTCGACCTCATCCGAGGTCTGCCGGTCCACCAGGCCGACCAGGTCCTGCAGTTCACCGAGCGGGCGATCGCCCGTGACATCCGCAAGGTGCTCGCCTCCGCGGTCGCCAACGCGACCGACGCCGACTCGGGCGCATTCATCGCCGACGCCGACGAGCTGTTCGTGCTCGCCTGCTTCGCCGACGAGGGTCCGACCCTGCGCCGCTTCCGCCCGCGGGCACGCGGCCGTGCGACCCGCATCCGCAAGCGCACCTGCCACATCACCGTCGTCGTCGCCCGCATGAGCGACGAGCGGCTCGAGGTCGTTCGGGCCCGCGCCGAGGGCGCCAGCGCCAACGCGTCGGCCAACCGCCGTGCGCGCGTCGAGCGCAGCCGCCAGCGCGCCGAGCAGGCCAAGGCCGGCGTCGACGCCGCCGAGGCCGACGAGGCGATCGAGGACGCCGCCGACGATCTCGACGACGAGACCGCCGACGACGTCGTGGCGACGCCCGACGAGGTCGAGGGTTTCGCCGACGTCGAAGACGAGGCATCGGACGACGATGCATCGGATACCGCCGACGAGGAAAGCGCCGGCGACGAGTCGGACGGAGCCAGCAGCGGAAGCGAAGCGGACGCCAGTCCCGACCATCAAGATGAGTTCGAGGCCGGGGAGTACCCCGGTTCGGTGCTGCCCGACGCCGACGGCAACGGCCCCGACACCCACCCGATCAAGGGCAACGCCGACTCGATGCTCTACCACACCCCCGACAGCCGGTACTACAAGGTCACCAAGGCCGAGGTCTGGTTCGACACCGAAGAGCACGCCGAAGCCGCCGGGTTCAGCAAGCCGGGCACGCAGAAGGACGAGGACTGAATTCATGGGTCAGAAGATCAACCCGTACGGCTTCCGCCTCGGCGTGAGCACCGACTGGAAGAGCCGCTGGTTCTCCGAGCGCGAGTACAAGCAGTACCTCACCGAGGACTGGAAGATCCGCCAGGCGATCATGGAGCGCCTCGAGTCGGCTGCGATCAGCCGGATCGAGATCGAGCGCACCCGTGACAAGCTGCGCGTCGACGTCCACACCGCCCGTCCGGGCATCGTGATCGGTCGTCGCGGCAGCCAGGCCGACGAGCTCCGGGCGATGATCACCAAGATCACCGGCAACCCGAAGATCCAGCTCAACATCGTCGAGATCAAGACCCCCGAGCTCGACGCCGCGCTGATCGCCCAGGGCGTCGCCGACCAGCTCGCCAACCGCATCGCCTTCCGGCGTGCGATGAAGCGTGCGGTCCAGAACGCCCAGCGCG
>JAUHYJ010000043.1 GCA_030425785.1 Acidimicrobiia bacterium
CGTCTTGGCTGAGCCGTCAACAACAGCTCGACACCATCTGTTCACCAACTCCGGTCGACGGCGGTTCTCACGGAATGCGCATCGCACAGCGGCACCCCGGTTCATCAGCACTTGGCTGTCCTCGTCGCTCCCTTGCCTAGTTGGGTTCCGCGACGGCCTTCCCCAGTCGAGCTACCGGTTCCGCTGTGCCGTAGTCCTCAACTCGTCCCAGCCTGACGGCCGGCATCATCGTCGCAGCACGGCCGCCGGATTCATCTGAGGCGATCGGTCGCCCTAGCCGATCGCTTGTCCAATCCTCGCGACGAAGCTACGCATCACAGGCCACGTCGCCTTCATCTTTGCAACACCAAGTTCGCTGGAGCCAGCGTCTCGGACCTCGAGGTCGACCGCGCCGACGATGTCAGCCGCAGAGGCTGCGCCTGCGATCAGCCAGTAGCTGTCGTCGAGGGCGGCGAACTGGCCAATCCCACGGATGTCCTCGGCGATGAGTACCGAGGGCCGACGAAGGCTCAGCGTCTGGATGTGAGCGTGCACTCGATAGCCGACATGCAGATCGGTCGACCCATAGAGGTCGCGGCTCGGAGTCGCGCCCGAGATGTCGATCACGTTCCACCCGAGCCGGCGAGCCGACCGTTCGAACCGCCGGTACAACAGCTGATGGGCGACCGAGCGCGCAACCGAGCGCGGGGCGCGGTAGCTGTCCTGCACAGCCGGTGCCGACGGTCGACCACGGTGCAGAACGATCGTCCGGTCCGCGGCGGCGAATCGATCGCTGAGCGCGCCAATGACCGCCTCGGCTTGAGTCAAGAACCGTGGAGAGGCCGGCGGCGTGAAGAGTATCCTCGACACATCGTCGCTGCGTGCGAGGCGCTCGCCGAACCGCTCGAGGTCGTACCAAGCAGGGCAGCCTGTCATCGTGGATGAGCAGCCCGTGGCGGCTGCGAGCCGCCGCTCCGTGATCGGGTCCCGTACAGAGATGAGCCCAGTCGAACGCTGCACTGCACGCACAGCCTCTGCCGTGTGGCCGTCGAGAGAAACGCCTGCCGTCGAGCCCCACCCGACACCGAGGAAAACGACGGGCCGGCCGGCCTCGAGCGCCTGGCCGGCCGGCATGTACGTGTCACTCACCAGGCCGCGACGGAGCCCAGGCCCACCGCAAGCGATCACGGCGGTGCTCGAGGCAACCAGGTCCGGATCCGCAGGCTTCCACCGCGCAACGGACGTGAGCTTGGGCCTGTCGAGTACTGATTCGAGGAGTTCAAGTCCTCGCTCGTGGATGAGGAAGTCCCCAGCGTTCTTGATCGCCCCAGTGGTCACCAGAACCTCTGACGCCCTTGTTTCCGTCACGATCGAGTCACGTCGGCATCGGTCAACAGCTCGTCGGCTGCGATGTCCCGCTGGACGACCCCGCCGACCACCTCCGCGATGAGCGCCGGCGAGAGCCCGGTGCCGGGCCGCTTCGCAGTGAGATCGGCCTCGACGAGCTCGGTACCGGCCGCGAGATCGCGAGTCGCGACGAGGGAACGACGAGCGTTGTGTCGAGCAGGCACTTCCGACTCGCGCACACCGATGTCGCTCGATCCTCGAAGGACCGCACCGCGCCGACACGCCTCGACCAGGTCGGCGAGCTCAGCAGGATCAACACTCATCGCGTGATCCGGTACCTCGCCGAGCGCCTTGTCGATCGTGTAGTGCTTCTCGATGCACACGCCTCCCAGCGCAGCCGTCATCCAACCGCCGGCCGAGCCGATGGTGTGATCCGACATGCCGACGAGGTACGGATGGAATCGCTCACGAAACGTCGAGATCCGCGCGAAGTTCCCGTCTTCGTCCGGCGTCGGATACGTGAGCGTGCACACGAGCGGAACGACACGGCCGGGATCCCCACCCAACCAGCCGAGGGCCTCCTCGATCTCATCCTCGGTCGATGCTCCGGTCGAGAGCAGCACCGGCTTGCCCGTCTCCTCGATTCGCTCCAGTAGTCGCCGGTAGGTGATGTCGCCGCTCGCGACCTTGTAGATCGGCGCGTCGAGATCCTCGAGCGCGTCGACAGCCTCGAGATCGAACGGCGTCGCAAAGAAGACGACGCCGCGTTCGCGACAGCGCTCCGCCACGGGCCGATAGTCGCCGTAGTCGAGCCGGTCGGACAGCTTGAACGCTTCGTACTGCGTGTCGGTCCCGATCTCGTCGGACCAGTACTTCGGTGAGTTCCTCGACGCGATTCGCCCGGCCTTGTACATCTGGAACTTCACGCCCCAAGCACCAGCGTCCGCCGCCCGGTCAACCATCTCGATCGCCCGATCGATCGAGTTGTTGTGGTTCACGCCGGCTTCGGCGATGACGGCACACGAGCCCTCGGCCAGATCGGCAGCATCCTTCACTTCCACACGCTGAGTCGTCATTGTTGTCCCTTCATGATCGCTTCGATTCGTGCAGCAATTCGCTGTGCGCCCAGATGATCGATGGACCGTCGGAGTCGGTCCGAGAGCTCTCGTCGTAGCTCGACGTCGGCGAGGAGCCTGACGATGACCTCACGAATCTGCTCGTCCGATGCAAGTACTCCGAGACCCAGCGACACGACACCGTCTTCCAGCCGCAGGTGGGAATGGGTCGCCTCCCGTGCGTTCTGTGCGATCGCGACAACCGGGGTCCCGACTGCGGCCGCCTCGAACACGGTCCGGCCGGCGGCGGTGACGACAAGGTCAGAGCGCCACATCTCCTCCGCCATGTTGCTCACGTTCCTCCGGACCTCGACCCCGGCGGGTGGGTCGATCTCCGGGGCGGCCGCGCCGAGCACGACGAGGATCTGCGCATCGGTCCGACCGGTGATCGCGCGGACGACGCGATCGGCGAGGTGTCCCGGATCGGTACCGCCGAAGGTGACCAGGACCCGCTGAGGGGTTTCGCGGACCGGTCGGCTTGGCAATCCGAGGAACTCACTCCTGAGAGTGGCGTAGCGCGATCCGGTTGCGAGTCGTTCGTTCGGAACCCGGGGCGCGGGATACAGAGCATTCACGACCCAGTCGGCGTGCTGAGCACCATCGCCGAGATCCTCGACGCAGACGACGCGATAGCCGAGCGAACGCTCGGTCAGGATGTCCTCCGACGTCGAGTCGAGCACGTCGTTGACGACGACATTGCCGCCTTCACCCCGCAACTCGGCCAAGTCGGCAGCGAGCTCCGATTCGTCGCGAAACGGCCAACCGCGGAGCCGGAGCAGATCACGGGCGAAGTCGTCGCAATCCTTCAGCAGGAACTCGAGGCGATGGCTGTCGAGATACTCAGCCAGCTGGAGGCAGTGGTGAAGGTGGCCAGAACCGACGAGCGAGTTCGCGGTGAGTCGGAAGATCACCGATCCGCGTAGTGCCCGCCTCCGGACGCGCTCGAGATCCTCCGGCGTGTCGACGTCATCGGATTCGAACTCGTCGAGTTCGAACAGCCGATGCCGAGGCGTGACCATCGAGCGAGTCTCGAGCAGGGCCGCCGCCGCCACGAGCTGGATGGCGCCGGTCTCCCGGTAGACGCGATGCCGTGCATACTGCCGATTGACACGCTCATGGAACAGCGGCACCGCGTGCTCGATGCCCCGGCCGTCTGCATCGAACCACATCAAGTGCGGTTCTCGCACGACGCTGGCGAGGCTGTCGAACTCCGATCCTTCGAACACCTCGCGGGCACGTCGTATGGAAGCAGCGGAACGCAGCGGACTCGTCGGCTGGAAGACCCCCACGGTGCCGGACCATCCGAGCGACTCGACCATGTGCGCAGCAACATCCGCGATGGTGGCGTCGGGTGTGGCGAGATCATCGGGGCGACGCATCGCCTCGACACCGTTGATTCGTGCCCAGCCGAGTACCTGGTCGTCGTCGCTCGTCACGACGACGCGAACATCGCTCAGCTCGGCGAGCGCCGACACCGTGTGGGCGATCAGTGGTCGTCCGGCAAGCTCGCGCATGTTCTTGCGCGGCACTCCCTGACTCCCACCACGCGCCGGAACAATGGCGAGGAGCGGCTGCACGCGCACCAACCTAATCCGCCGACGAATCCGAGAGCCGGAGGGCTATCGAACCAGCGATCGAAGAGGACGAGCCCGATGCGGTTGGCTGCGAGCCGAGTTCGTTTGCGGAAGCGCCGAGACCGCTGGATGTCCCGACGTATTGCTGCGGCATCAGCTCGGCTCCTGGTCAGGACGCTCGGTCCGCGCCAGCCGGCGCCACCCGTCGAGCACCGGCGCCGCACGCGCCGTCAGATGGCGGAGCTCGTGGGCCAGCCGACTCTCGGCCTCCCGGCCCCAGGGGGTCATCCACCGACGCGCGTACTCCATGGCTTCGGTTCGATCCGAGACGCTGGACGTGAGCGCTCGTTCGACGGCAGCCGCAAGCTGCTGCGCGTCGGTCGCGGTCGTGACGTGAGGTGACCTCATGAATGGGTAGTTGGGTCCACTCTTCAACGGATCGAACTCGACGATGGGCGCCCCGACCGCCATCGCCTCCAATGCGACCCCACTCGCATGCTGGACGACGGCGCCACCGTGTGCAGCGAGCTCGTCGATGGTTCGCCGCTCGGACGCCATCGCTGTGCCAGGTGGGAGAAGTGGCCGAAGCCGTTCCGCCGCAAGTCGCGGGTGTGGGCAACAGACGACCGTTGGGGGCCGGCCGTCAGCACGCAACTGCTCGACCGCGTTCCGAACGCCGTCGAAGAAGGCCTCCAGCTCGCTGCTGGGCCAGGGTGAAGGTGCGATCACGAGACGGTCGGCCCCCACCGGTGACGACGTCGCGGTGAGATCCAGGGACGGCACACCGACGATCGACAGGCCACCCCGATCTGCACCCCATGCCACGTATTGCTCAGCCTCGAGCTCACCGCGGAGCAGTGCTCGATCCATGGGAAGGTCGGCGTAGTACGCGTTGTCGGCGAGCGGGGCATGTGGAACGTACGCAACAGGGATGTGTTGCTCGCGCGCTGCGAGGACGTACGCGCGCAGGTGCACCGAATGCTGCGAGGCGAGGACGACCGCCGACGGGCGCACCTTGGCCAGCTCGCTGCGCGCGGCCTGGATCAGACCGTGAACGAGGAAGAGTTCGCTTGCGAGATCACTCCTGCTGTACAGCTCCGACAGCGCGGGCAGGGTGACCAGACGTGATGCAAGTTCGCGGGCATGCCGCCAAGCCGTGAAGTCGCCGGACGGATCGACGTGTAGGCGCCAGTCGCGTCGCGTCGGCCGGGCCCGATGACAGCCGAGCGCTCGCTGCTGGTTGCCGGTGGTCCAGACGGCCAACACGCCGTCCTCGCCGATCCCCGCCTGAGGGAGTCGTCGCACGATGGGCTGAGTGCGGTAGAGCCGGTGGGAGAACAGCCGCCAGCGCAGGTCGAACGGCCCGATACGCGACCGCCGCAGGAGGTCAGGCCGGATGCACCACACCTGATCGTCGTCGATCAGGTTGCCGATCGCCACGCTCAGTGCCCGCTCGTTGGCCCAGCTCGCGTTCACGGCTTCGCTGCTCCGGCACTCGGACTACGCACGGCCTGACGCGACCAGCCGACCACCATCGAGCTCGACGATCCGATCGCACACTGCGAGGGTTGCGTCCCGGTGCGCAACGATCACGACCGATGTGTGCCGACCGAGCCCCTCGATCGTCTGCCGGAGCATGCCTTCCGCCGCCGGATCGAGTGCGCTCGATGGCTCGTCCAACACGAGGAGCTGGGGCGAGCCGACGAGCGCGCGGGCGATCGCGACGCGTTGCTTCTGCCCACCGGACAGACCGGCGCCCGATGGGCCGAGCACCGTGTCGAAGCCGGCGGGAAGCCGCCGGATCTCGGTCGCAACGTTCGCCAGCTCGGCCGCACGCTCGATGGCGGACCGATCCATGTCGCGGTGGAATGCGATGTTGTCGGCGATGCTCCCCTCGAACAGGGTCGGCTCCTGTGGCACGTAGGCCACCCCCCTCGTCCACGACGCGTTCGTGTAGTCGTCATAGGGCTTGCCGTTGACGAGGATCGTCCCGGAGGTCGGGCGCCGGAGCCGCAGCAAGAGTTGGATCAGCGTGGTCTTCCCGCTCCCAGAGGGCCCGGAGATCCCGACTCGCTCGCCTCGTTCGATCCGCATCGACAGACCGGACAGCACGTCGATGCCGTCGCCGTAGGAGTACGTGACGTCGCGAACTTCGTAGGAGTCGACATCTCCGAGCGTCTCGGAGCCGTAGGGGTCTTCCGCGTCCTCGAGCTGCTGGATGCGATCGAACAGCAACGCCACGGTCGGCCCGCGCTCATTGCAGTTCTGGAACATCGCGTTCACGGCATGCGCCGACGCCAGTGCCCTGACGAGCAACACCACGATGGCGCTCGCGCTGCCCACGGCGCTTTGATCGAGCAGGCTCAGGACGCCGACGCTCGCAACGAGCAGCAGCACGGCGATGTCGCGATACAGCGTCGTTCCGAACGTGGCCCGGAAGCGCACCGTGCCCTGCAACTCGGCGACATCGCGCACGACATCGTCGAGCTCGGCTGTCGCCGCCTCCGCGACGCCGAAGGCGCGCAACTCCATGGCCGACGACGCGAAACCGGACGTGTCTTCCGCGAGCTCGGCGTCCGCAGCCGAGAACGCCCTGCCCGCTCGGCGTACGCCACGCGAGAGCGGGCGGATGACGACGAGGATGGCGGCACCTGCGACCGTGACGAGGGCCATTCCGATCGGGTTGATCGTGAAGCCGAGTGCCACGAACACCGTGAGCATCACGAGGTTCGCCGTGCCGGCTGCGATGAGGCTGGCGAGGCCAGAACTGAGGAGGCACAGCGTGGACACGGTCTCCTGCAGCGCGCCGAGACGCTGTTTCGCCTGGGTCGGCCAATCGGCCAGCGCAAAGGCGCGTAGGGCACGACGACGACCGTTCCGGAGCACGTTCGCCGACAAGCTCGACGTCTCGCGGGCGATGAGGATGTGCGAGCAGAGCGTCAACAGCGCGAGTGCGGCGGCGATCGCCAATGCCACGCCGGTACCCGTCGGTGCCGACACCAGCGGTACGAAGTCGGACGAGACCCGGTCGGCGGCCAGATCAACAGCGACCCGGACGACCACCAGAATGGCAGCGCCCTCCGCAAGACCGGCGACGACCGACGAGCCGATCAGCAGGGCGATCGAACGCCTCGGCCGGTCGACGAGCGTCGCCAGCAGTTTCGTCGTCGGGATGATCATGGCGTGGAGCCCGAACGCGTCGGGATGTGTCGGCTGCTCGAGTCGATCGGCGTCTCTAGTGTCGCAGCCACCGGATGCCCGAGTGCGCAATCCGAACGGTGACCACAATTCATCGGGTCAACGCAACGCAATCTGTAGCTCGGGGTCGTACACGGTTTCCTAGGGTTCGCACGACACGAATTCCCGCTCGAGCCCGAACTCGCAGAGTTCGTCCGTCGCTGCGCGCAACAGCTCGTCATCTCCCGACGTCGAAGCGACGACGACCAGCGCTCGAAGCGCGAGCGGGTTGTGAGGTTGGAGCTCCATGGAGCGGCGAGCCTCTGCTGTGGCCTCGGCAAGCTCCCCGTAGTAAGCCAAGTCGAACGCCAACTCGCCATGTTGACCGGCCGATTCAGGGTCGAGCTCGACGGCTCTGCGACGCCAGCTGAGCACCGTGTCAGGTGCCGCGTTGCCCAGCACCGCCTGCGTTCCCCGACTCAGAGCAATCGTCGCCGCGGTGTGGGGGTCGTAACGGAACCAGAACATGTGCGCTGGTAACGAGGCGTCCGCGGTGGGGTCGGCTGCGACCGACGAGAGCGATCGGGCGGCGACGACGTAGCTGCCTGCGAGGAGTGACCCGACGACCACCAGACCGATGGCACCGGCTCGAGTAGCTGGAGTCCACGTCGAGATCACCGTCTTCGGTGATGACGTCGCGACCCCGAGCATGAGCGCGGCGAGTGCCAGTGTTGCGGGCGGTGTCGGCTGCAACACAAGACTGGCGGTGAGCGCGAGCGCGATCCACGCAGTGGCGCCTCGTGCGCGTCGGCCTGCCACAGCGAGAAATCCGACCAGCAGCACCAGTCCGACGATGCCCTGTCCGACCACGGTGGCGACGAAGAGGTTGTGGGCATCGCGCCACGGGGCTTGACGGAGGAAGTCGATCGGTACGTAGGACTGGGTGGCTTCCAGGTAGCGGGCTTCGCCCCAGCCGAGGATCGGGCGATCGATCCAGGCACGGAGACCGGCCAGCCAGAGGTCGAGCCGCACGCTCAGTCCGCCGTCTGACGCGACACGGTCGACCGCGCTGCCCGAGCCGGTTCCCGATCCGCTCGGCGCGAACGTGCCGACGACCGTCCCGAAGAACACGGCGACCGGCAAAGCGACAGCACGCACCGTGCGTGCCCTGAATGCGACGTAGAGCGTGGCCAGTACCGAGACCAGCACTGCGGTACGCACACCGATTGCCGACCCGACCGCGGCGAACACGAACACCCCGACCACGTTGGTCAGTGAGGACCGGTGCAGCTGGCGGTATGCGAACCACGCGCAGCAGGCCGAGGCGTGAGCGCCGACGTAGATCGCGTGGCCTGCGAGCCCGGTTGGGCGCCCCTCGCGCAACTGCAGAAAGCCGGCCCCGGGTTGCACGAACAGTTGGGCGATGGCCACGAGCGAACTCAGCGCCGTTGCGCCGACGAGCGTCCACCCGAGGAACTCGGCCGTGCGCGGCCCCGAGTAGCGCCGCGCGATCGCCCAGACCGCCGCGGCGCCTGCCCAGTTCAGCGCGCCGCTGCGGACGTAGAGCTCCCCAAGCATCGACAGGCCCGGTGCCGGTGACAGCGCGCTGGTGACGATGCACCACGCAACCGAGGCCACGAGTATCAGCGCAGCAAGATCGCGGCGGGCCATTCGAAGCAGCACCGCGAGCCCGGCCGGGATGACCACCAACAGGACGGCCACCCTGCCGACGCTGAACGCACCCGCGACACCGGGGACGGCGAAGGCGACGAGCGAGAAGCAGATCGTGCACAGCACGATGTCGGCGATCGAGAGGTTCAGCCCGAACACAGTCACCGTGTGATCGCCGTTTGGCTGGACGGGCCCGGCGTCAGGCGGCGGAGTGACCATGGTGACAGCCGTCGCGTCACCGACCGCGGCGCGGCCGGCTCGGTCGTCCGTCACCAGCGAAGGCGCGTGCGTCGCTCGAGCACCACGCGGCGAGCGTAACAGTGCGGTCCGGCCGGCACGTGGGACATCACCTCCCGATGGCACCGCCGGCGCGATGCCCCACCGAGTGACGGGGGCAGGGCTACCGTCGAGTCATGCGGTCGGAGGCAGCGGCAGCTCGACCCACAGCACAGGTGAACGGACTGACTGAACCGGACAACGGCCTCGCGCCGGATCGCTCCGGGATCGGGTCGGCTCCATCGAGTGGCTTCCGGGGAGCGGCCATCCTGTTCGTACTCGTCAGCACCTGTCGCGCCGTGTACTCGTGGCACCACGACGGGATCTATCGGGTTCCCGACGAGCTGTCGTACCTCGGCGGCGCCCGGTGGTTCGCCGGCGGGAACTGGAACATGCTGACGTCGGTCACGTGGTACCCCGGGTACTCCGTGCTGCTGCGCCCCATCTTCTGGCTCACTGACGACCCGGATCGCGCCATCCGGCTGACGCTGCTCCTGAACGCGGTCCTCGGCGGTGCCGCCGCCGTGCTGCTGTATGTGCTGGGCCGCCGCATCACGGGGGCCCCCGACGGGCGGTTGCTCGTGACCGCCGGCGTCGTCAGCCTGCTTCCCGCAGGGCTCGCCGGTGGCGCCCATGCGTGGCCAGAGTCGGCGATCACGGTCGTCGTGCTCGCCGCAGAGTTCGCGATGATTCGGCTCGTCGAGTCCGGCAGAGTACTCGACGCGTCGGCGGTGGTCGTGGCCACTGCGGTCGGCTACTCGATGCACGGCCGGACGGGCCCGCTCGCGATCGCCGCGGCCGCGGCGCTCGTCGTCGCCGCGGCGCGACACGGACGCCCCGCCGCGATGATCGGGATCGGCGCCTCTCTGCTCGCCGCGCTCGCGCTGCTCCACGTGTGCATCGGGCAGTATCACGACAGTGTCTGGGAGTCGACGCTCGAGACCAACACGATCGGAGCGACACTGCGACGACTCGGTGACGTCGGCGGTCTGGCCCTGTCTGCGGTCGGTCAGGTGTGGTACGTCGCCGTGTCGACGCTGGGTCTCGCCGTGATCGGCGCGTGGCGGTTGTCGGCGGAGATCCGACGCCGCGAACGCCGCGAACCGGCAGCCATCGTGCTCGGAACCACGCTGTTGCTCGTCCTGCTGTCGATCCTGTTCATGACGGGTCGCGACCAGCCGCACTACACCGTCTACGGGCGGTACAACGATGCGGTGCTCGGCCCGCTGGTGCTGGTCGGGGCAGTGTGGGCACTGAGCCGACCGCCGCAGCGATTCGCCACCCGTGTTGCCGCCGCGATCATCGGTCTGGTACTCGCCACCGCCGCGGTCCTCGAGGTATCGGGACGGTTCCAGCCACCGCGTCGACTGGTCACCTGGGACATGACCCCTGGTCTTGTGCCGTTCGCGCTCGGCCGGAACCACATCGACGTCGCGCTCATCACGCTCGTCGCGATCCTGATCGGCATCGCACTCGTTGCGCTTGTCCTCTCCTCCGAGGATCGAGTCGTGGCGGCCGTCATGGTGGCTGTCATGATCGCGTTCGGGGTGGCATCCCGGACCACCGTGCACACGCGACCCTTCACCTGGTACATCACTGGAGACGAGCGGAACGCCGCCGAGCTCGCGGTCGGCGGCGAGGACGTGGCCGTCAGGTTCGCGTCGACCGACGTGCCCGACCTGAACAGCCGCGTTGCGCAGTTGGCGAGCGCGTTGACGATCTCGTGGTATCTGCCAGACTCCGAGTTCGGCCAGTCGATCGAGTCGAGGCTCGTCCTCAGTCCGGTCGACGATCCGATCGCTCGCGAACGCGGCGACGAACTGCTCATCGTCTTTCCGCAGTTCGGCATGGCGATCTGGAGATCACCTCCGTGACGACGGCCACGTGCGTGAAAACGCGAACGGAGCCCGGTCCGAAGGACCGGGCTCCGTTCGACTTGAACTAGGTCGGGATCAGAGGCTGTCGCAGTCGGTGCCGGTGGCACCGGGGCCGCTGAAGGAGGCCGCACCCGAAGCGCCGACGGTCCAGTACTCCGGCGTGTCGCGGAGGAAGCCGTCGTTGCCGCCGCCATCGACGATGTCAGCCGTGCCGGTCGGGTACGAGCCACGGTCGGCGCGGTACGCCTCGATCGCAGTCTCGACGGCACGCTCTTCGGCCTTGCAGGCGTTCTGCTCAGCGTCCTGGGTGATGCCACCCACCGCGAAGACGACGACCGCGGCGAGGATGCCGAGGATGACGATCACGATGAGGAGCTCGATGAGGGTGAAGCCCTCGTCATTCTTCTTCATGGTTGTGATTTTCCTTCCGCCCGGAAACGTGGGCTTCATCTCACTTGATTGTGGTTTGGTTACCGCACCGTGAGACGTGACTCTCGGCTGCGCTGACATAGCTTTCGGCACTGCGGCAGGGATACTTTAGGTCAAGGGAAGGAAAAATCCTAGGGGAAAACTCGACATCAAGCAATCGTGACGTAGGCCCGATAATTCTCTCGACCGTGCGCGGTCGAGTGGTGACGATCACCACGCTGCGCGCGGATGCAGAGGACCTCGACATGCGTCGCCGCCACGAGAAAACACTGCCTGACCTGGGCGAACACTCGATCTTCGGCAACGAACAAGCCGCCGAACTGCGCGCCGACCTCGACGAGGCGCGCGCCCAGATCCGGGAACTCGCCGAACGGGTGAACGCCCAGTTCACGTCGATCGCCGCCCATGCAGAAATTTCACGTGAGCACCTGGCACAGGTGCGCGACGAGGCTCGCGCCGACATGGAACGCTCTCGTGAGACCATCATCGGGCTCATCGACCAGCTGCGCGAGGAGATGGCCGAAGGGTTCCACGTCCGCGGCAGCGCCCCCGGCCCGTCCGGGGCGGCGATCAATGAGCGGTTCGATGCACTGGCGGCCACCGTCGACCGGCTCGCCGCCGCGGTCGACCAGTGCATGAGCCAGCAGCGGCACATGGCCGACACCATGGCGGCGTTCATCGACACGATGCTCGCGGCCGACCGCGACGAGCCGATCTTCGGCCTCGCACTGTCGTAGGCGTCGCCGGCGTCAATCGAGAGCCGGCACGACCTGAGCGTCAGCGGACGAGCTCGACGCGGATGCCGGCCTGGTCCCACTCGGGGTCGAGCGGCAGACGGCTGATCGCACGGCCACTGGCGCGGCGAGCGGTCCACATCATGGCGGCGGCCTCGTACATGTGGACCTGGCCGGCGCCCTCCGGTGGGACCCGACTCACGACCTC
>JAUHYJ010000660.1 GCA_030425785.1 Acidimicrobiia bacterium
CGCCGCGTCGGGACGGCGCTCGCGCAGGATGACGTGTGCTGCCAGGTCGCGGGTGTTCCATCCCTCACACAGGGTGGGGGCGACGGGCCCGGCAGCCGTGAGGGCGTCGGCGAAGCGATGTCGTTCGTGGGTGGCGGGAGTAGCCATGCGTCGACCGTACCCACCGGCGCCGCTGAGCAACCGGGGCACGCCGGATCAGTGGGGTCAGTGCATCGGGCCGGGATCGAGCCAGCGGTACCTCGGCAGGTCGGGCATCGTCGCGACCGGCACGTCGTCGCAGCCCGGCGGCACCGGCTGGGACGGGTGCGGCGCGTCGCCCACCCGTGACTGCTCACGCCACATGGCGGCGGTCAGCTCGGCGCGCACCTCGGCGTAGGCCGGGTCGTCGTACACGTTGCGCAGCTCGGCCGGATCGGCCTCGAGGTCGTACAGCTCCCACTCGGGCGGGTAGGTGAAGAACCCGGTGAACGGCAGGCCGAACCCGTCGTTGTAGTAGTAGATCAGCTTGTACCGATCGGTCCGGTAGCCGTAGTGCGCCGGCGCCTTGTGGATGACGTCGTCGTTCTCCCAGTACCGGTAGTAGAACCCCTCGACCGGCTCGGCGGTGTCGCCACCACCGACGTCACCGTCGCCGATGTCGTCCCAGCAGCTGCGGCCCTGCATGCGGTCGTGCGCCTCGACGCCGGCCGCGTCGAGGATCGTCTGCGCCATGTCGACGTTCGTGACGATCCGGTCGTACGGCCCGCCGGCCGGCACCCGGTTCGGGTAGCTCAGCACGAACGGCATCCGCAGCGACTCCTCGAACATCAGCCGCTTGTCGAACCAGCCGTGGTCGCCGAGGAAGAACCCCTGGTCGGAGGAGTACATCAGCAACGTGTCGTCGAAGTCGCCCCGGTCGCGCAGCCAGTCGATCAGGCGGCCGACGTTCTCGTCGACCGAGTGCACGCACGCCAGGTAGTCGCGCAGGTAGCGCTGGTACTTCCACAGCGCCTGCTCGTCGTACGACATCCCGGCCGGCGGCTCCTCCTTCAGGTCCTCGATCGTCATGTGGTCGGCGACCCGCATCGCGGTGCGCCGCACGGACACCGACCGGGTGTCGTAGTCGTCCCAGAACGTGTCGGGGACGGGGATCGGGTCCTCGTACAGCGCCCGGTGTTCGGGCTTCGCTTCCCACGGCCGGTGCGGCGCCTTGTGCCACACCAACATGCACCACGGGTCGTCGCCGTCGAGCGAATCCGCCCAGTCGATCGCGAGGTCGGTGATGATGTCGGTGGCGTACCCCTCGACCGTGCGCCGGCCCTCGGCGTCGATGAAGACCGGGTTCCAGTAGTCGCCCTGGCCGGGCAGGACGTCCCAGTGGTCGAACCCCTGCGGGTCGTGGCCCTCGCCGTGGCCCATGTGCCACTTGCCGAACATGGCGGTCCGGTAGCCGGCGTCGCGCAGCTGGGTGATGAACGTCGGTTGGCTCGCGTCGATCGGCGTGAACAGCGAGTACACCCCGTTCACGTGGCTATAGGTGCCGGTCAGGATCGCGGCCCGCGACGGTGTGCAGAGCGAGTTGGTGACGAAGCAGCTGTCGAACCGACGGCCGTGCTCGGCGATCTCGTCGATCCGCGGTGTCCGGTTCACGACCGACCCGTAGCACCCGATCGCGTGGGCGGCGTGGTCGTCGGTCAGCACGAAGACGATGTTCGGACGGCGCTGGGAGATCGACGGGGACGTCATCGGCCCAGTCGACCACACCGGATCGCACGACCGCACATCGCTGTGACACGCTGCGGTCATGCGCGCGGTGATGCTGATGTTCGACAGCCTGAACCGGCACCTGCTCGGCCCCTACGCCGACACCCACGTGATCGCGCCGAACTTCGAACGCCTCGCCGAACGCACCGTCACGTTCGATCGCTTCTACGCCGGCTCGCTGCCGTGCATGCCCGCCCGGCGCGAACTGCACTCGGGTCGGCACAACTTCCTCCACCGCAGCTGGGGGCCACTCGAACCGTTCGACGACTCGATGCCCGAGCTGCTGCGCGACGCCGGCGTGCACACCCATCTCGTCAGCGACCACCCGCACTACTGGGAGGACGGTGGCGCGACGTACCACACCCGCTATTCGACCTGGGAGTTCTTCCGCGGCCAGGAGGGCGACCCGTGGAAGGGCATCGTCGACTGGCCGGGCGAGTCACGCGGGTTCGTCAACCGCATGCGCCGCCAGGACGAGATCAACCGCAGCTACATGCCGACGCCGGCCGAGCACAACCAGACCCTCACCGTCGACGCCGGCCTGCACTTCCTCGACACCAACGCATCCGCCGACCGCTGGTTCCTGCAGATCGAGCTGTTCGACCCGCACGAGCCGTTCTTCGTCCACGACGAGTTCAAGCGGCTGTACGGCGAGCTCGCCGACCCCGACGCCGACGGGTTCGACTGGCCCGCGTACCAGAAGGTCACCGAG
>JAUHYJ010000661.1 GCA_030425785.1 Acidimicrobiia bacterium
TCAGCAGACCGCGCGGACCGAGGGGTATGGGTTGACCGCAGCGCCACCGCCGGGGTGGATCTCGAAGTGGAGATGGGTCACCGACGTGTTGCCGGTGGCCCCCACGTAGCCGATGACCTCACCGCGCGAGACGGTGCGGCTCGAGCCCTCCCAGGCGCTGAGGTGGGCGTAGAAGTAGCTCGTGCCGCTGTTGCCGTAGAGCCACACCGAGTTGCCGCCGAGGCGGGTCGTCTTGAAGTTCACCCGCCCGGATTCGACGGCGACGAGCGGCGTACCGCCCGCTGCGATGATGTCGACGCCCTGGTGGCGTCGCCCGCCGCTGCGGGGCGCGCCCCACGTGTCGGCGAACCCGTTCGGGCCGTTGACCGGACACGCGATGCCGCTGGTGGCGGGTGCCGCGCCACCGCCCGACGAGCCATCATCGGACGAGCCGGACGACGAACCGCCATCGGACGATCCGGACGAGTCGGTCGTCGTCGCGGTCGCCGTCGTGGTCGGCTCGTCGGCGGTCGTGCCCTCGTCGTTCGTTGCATCGTCGTTCGTTGCGTCGGCGGTCGTGCCCTCGTCGTTCGTTGCGTCGTCCGGTGCGTCGCCGTTCGTCGCGGCCGTCTCGTTCGCGTCGGCGGCGGTGTCGGCCGGTGGCGGCGCCGCTGCTGCGGGAACGGCGGCTGCGGCGGCGGGGGCCGCCGGCGCGGCGTCGGCGGCGGCCTGTGCCGCCGCGGCTGCCTCGGCGGCGATCTGGGCCTCGCGCTCCTGGCGTTGACGCTCGAGCGCATGCTGGACCTCGGCGTCGTGGACGCGTTCGGCCTCGATCTCCTCGAGCCGCACGATCTCGGCCTCGGCCGCTTCGCGCAGTCGTTCGAAGTCGTCGCGGGCGGCCACCTCGTCGGCGCGGCGCCCCTCGAGGTCGGTGCGGGCGTCGTCGAGGGCCTCGATCGCCGCCTCGAAGTCGTCGACGTCGAGGAGGACGTCGCCGGTCGCCGCGCTGCTCAGCACGGCCGCTGTCTCACGGGCGTTCACGGTGTCGAGCGGTGACAGCAGGGGGTTGGAGCTGACGCCACCGGCGACGAACTGCCGGATCGCGCGGTCGGCGAGGCTGCCGCGCATCTCCGCGACGTCGGCCTCCATGGCCGCGAGGTCGCGCTCGGCGGCGGCGATCTCGGCCTCGAGCACGTCGATCTGCGACTCGGCGTCGAACAACGCCTGCGCGGCGGCGTTGGCGCGGTCGCGTGCCTCCTGGATCTCGCGGGCGGCCTGCTGGGCGGCGGGGCCGTCGTGGTCGGCGTACACCGACTGCTGAGCGACGAGCCCGCTCGCGCCGACGAGGGCCGCGACGAGCCACACGGCGGGCGACGCAGTGCGTCGCACCGCGCCGTCGATCGTGCGCCCGGCTCCCAACATCCGAGCCACGTTACAGAATGATGACGGCAATACCCGGTCGCGGGTCCCGATGTCGTCGGGGCGAGCGCCGGTCGGCCGATCCCGCGAACTCCGGCCCGTGGTACCGTCCGCCTGGTGACCGAGCCGTACGCACCGTACGAGTCGTCGGGGTTGGTGTGCGCACACCACCACCTGTACTCGGCGCTCGCCCGCGGGATGCCGGCGCCGCCCGCGACCCCGACCGACTTCCTCGGGATCCTGCAGCAGGTGTGGTGGCGCCTCGACCGTGCCCTCGATCTCGAGATGCTCGCCTGGTCGGCCAAGCTCGGCGCGCTCGAGGCACTCCGGGCCGGCTGCACGGCGATCATCGACCATCACGAGTCGCCGAACGCGATCGAGGGATCGCTGTCGGTGATCGCCGATGCGTGCGCCGAGGTCGGCGTCCGGGTCTCGTGCGCGTACGGGGTCACCGATCGCCACGGCGCCGACGGCGCTCGTCGCGGCCTCGCCGAGAACGACCGCTACCTGAGCGAGGGCGGGCGGGGCATGGTCGGCGTGCACGCCGCGTTCACGTGCACCGACGACACCCTCGCGGCCGCCGCCGAGATCGCTCGCCGCCACGGGGTCGGCGTCCACATCCACGTCGCCGAGGGCGCCGACGACGTCGCGGCGCCGGCCCGACTCGACGGACTGACCCGGGACGACTGGTTGCTCGTCCACGGTGTGCACCTGCCCGACGACCACGGCCTGCGGGGCACGATCGTCCACAATCCACGGTCGAACATGCACAACGCCGTGGGCTACGCACGCCCGACACGGTTCGCGAACCCGGTCGGGCTCGGTACCGACGGCATCGGCGCCGACATGTTCGACGAGTTCCGGGTCGCCTTCGTCCGCCACCGCGAGTCCGACGTCGAGGTCGGACCCGACGACGCGTGGTCGTGGTTGCAGCACAACGCCACGCTGTTCCCCGAGGTCGCCGGCGATCGCGTGCGCTGGAACCACCCGACGATCGAGCCCTGGCACCTCGCGTACACGACCACCGTGCACGCCGTCGACGTCGACGTCGACGG
>JAUHYJ010000662.1 GCA_030425785.1 Acidimicrobiia bacterium
TCCCCTAATCCGCCCAGAACGCCGACCGCACGACCCTCGGTCGCCGGAACTCCGCCCAGAACGTTGGCGGTGGCGGGTGGCGGGCGGAGGGCGGTCAGCTCGTCGGCGGAAGGTGCTGCGCGTCCTCGCCGACGACCCGCAGCAGGAGCTTCGTCTCGGTGCTCGCCACCCCCGCCTCGGCCCGGAGCCAGCGGACGAACGCGTCGAGCCCCGCTGCGCCCTCGCACGCCACGTTGATCGAGTAGTCGGCCGTGCCGGTGACGTAGGCGGCGAAGGTCACCTCGTCGCGTTGCGCCAACCGTGCCTCGAACTCGTCGACGTCGCCCGGGCCGAGGCTGACGTCGACGACGGCCCGCACCGTCCGGCCGAGCGCCGCGCCGTTCACCTCGAGGCGGTACCCCTCGATCACGCCATCGCGCTCCATCCGCCGCACGCGGTCCGCCACCGAGGTCGGCGAGAGATGCACGGCGTCACCCAGCTCTCGCCAACTGATTCGTGCGTCTCGCTCCATTCGGCGCAGGATTCGTCGGTCGATCTCATCGAGTACACCCGATTCCAGTGCCATCGATGCATTCTGGCAGGCATCTCCCCGGGACACGGCGTCGGGGATGTCCGATGATGGCGCCATGGCTGCGATCACCACCGTCGGCGTTCCCAAGGAGATCAAGACCCTCGAGTACCGGGTGGCGATGACCCCCGACGGGGTGCGTGAGCTCGAGCGCCACGGGATCGACGTGTTCGTCGAGACCGGCGCCGGTGAAGGCGCGTCGATCACCGACGACGACTACCGGGCCGCGGGCGCCGACATCGTCGCCACCGCCGAGGAGGCCTGGTCGAAGCAGATGGTCGTCAAGGTGAAGGAGCCCCAGGAGTCCGAGTACGGCTTCCTGCGCGACGACCTGACCCTGTTCACCTACCTGCACCTCGCGGCCTACCCGGGCGTGGCCCAGGCCCTCCTCGACGCCGGGACGACCGGCATCGCCTACGAGACCGTGCAGTTGGCCGACGGCGCACTCCCGCTCCTCGCACCCATGTCGGAGGTCGCGGGCCGGCTCGCAACCCAGACCGGCGCCTACTACCTCGAACGGCACAACGGCGGCCGAGGTGTCCTGATGGGAGGTGCGCCCGGGGTTCGTCCCGCCAAGGTCGTCGTGCTCGGCGCCGGCAACGTCGGATGGAACTCGGCCTGGATCGCAGCGGGCATGGAGGCCGAGGTGATCCTGATCGACAAGAACCTCGATCGGCTGCGCTGGGTCGACCAGATCCACAAGGGCCGCATCATGACCCTGGCGTCGAACCGCGGTGCGATCGAGCGCTCGGTCGCGGAGGCAGATCTGCTCATCGGCGCGGTGCTGGTGGCGGGTGGCCGGGCCCCGGTGATCGTCGACGACGAGATGGTGCGCTCGATGAAGCCGCGTGCGGTCGTCGTCGACGTCGCCGTCGACCAGGGCGGATGCATCGAGACGATCCACGAGACGAGCCACGACGCCCCGGTGTACGAGATGCACGGCGTCATCCACTATGCCGTCGGCAACATGCCGGGGGCGGTGCCACACACCTCGACGTACGCGCTGACGAACGCCACGCTCCCCTACGTGCTCGACATCGCGGTCGAGGGCGCCGCCGGCGCCGCACGCCGCGATCCGGCCTTGGCGCTCGGCGTCAACACGGTCGGGGGCAGGGTCACGAACGCCCCGGTCGCCGAGTACCTCGGGGTCGAGGTCGTCGACCCGCTGATCGCGCTGTCGGCCTGAGCCGATCGGCGGCGCCGTGGTGCGCCGCACGGCGCTAGCGTTCGTCTCGTCATGCGGACAACGCTCGCCTCGCTGCTCGAATCCGGTCGCCCGATCCTCGCCGACGGCGCGACCGGCACGAACTACTTCGGCATGGGGCTCGGCCCGGGCGAACCGCCCGAGCTGTGGAACGCCGACCACCCCGATCGGGTGAGCGCGCTCCACGGTGCGTTCGTCGCCGCCGGTGCCGACATCGTCCTGACCAACACGTTCGGCTGCAACCGGCACCGCCTGATGCTGCACGACGCCGCCGACCGCGCCCGCGAACTCGCGTCCCGCGCGGCCGAGATCGCCGGCGTCGTCGCAGCGACGGCGCATCGGCCAGTCGTCGTCGCTGGCTCCGTCGGCCCGACCGGTGAGCTCATGTCGCCGCTCGGCGCGTTGACGTTCGACGACGCGGTCGAGGCCTTCACCGAGGAGATCGAGGGCTTGCGCGACGGCGGCGCCGACATCGCCTGGATCGAGACCAAGTCGAGCCCCGACGAGATGCGGGCAGCCGCCACGGCCGCGATCGAGGTCGGGCTTCCGTACGCCGTGACCGGTTCGTTCGACACCGCCGGCCGCACGATGATGGGCCTGAAGCCGGCCGACCTGCCCAGCGTGTTCGCCGAGCTGCCGGTCGCACCCGTCGCGATCGGCGCCAACTGCGGCGTCGGCGCC
>JAUHYJ010000663.1 GCA_030425785.1 Acidimicrobiia bacterium
GCGCTCGGGGCCGCCGTCGCGATCTGTGGTGCGACCGACCCGAGCGAGGCCACCGACGTTCAGGAACGGTCGCGGACCGAGTCCACGACGTCGGCGATCAGGTCGGTGTAGCGGTCGAGCTCCGCGTGTGCGACGACCCAGTCGCGTGCCGCCCGACCCAAACGTTGCGCCTCGGCGTCGTCGTCCAG
This sequence comes from Acidimicrobiia bacterium, assembly GCA_030425785.1. Taxonomy (GTDB): domain Bacteria; phylum Actinomycetota; class Acidimicrobiia; order Acidimicrobiales; family Ilumatobacteraceae; genus Ilumatobacter. The sequence continues at coordinate 189 of JAUHYJ010000663.1, forward strand.
GAGTTCTTGGATCGCACGACGCAGCGCGGCCACGTCGCCGACGGGGACGTACCGGCCGGTCTCGCCGTCGACGATGGTGTCGGTCTGACCCGGCGTGAGCGTGCAGATCACGGCACGCTCCATCGACATCGCCTCGAGGATCGTCGTGATGCCGGCCTGGAAGTCGACGTCGAGCAGTGGCATCACCACGAACCGGCACCCGTCGTACCGGCGACGTAGCTCGAACAGGTCGAGCCGCTCGACGGTGACGTTCGACGGCGTCCGCTGTCCGGCGGTCGTGTCCGGCTGGGTCGACCACGGACTCGCCGCCGCCACCACGACGTCGACATCGAGCCCGTCGACCGCGGCGAGCAGGGTGGGATAGTCGCGCCGCTCGAGACCCGCCGAACAGATCATCGGGCGCGTGCGGTCGGCCGACCCCGTCGGGCGGAAGAACCGCGTGTCGACCATGAACGGGATCAGGGTGATCCGCTTTGGATCGACGGCGAGCCGGTCGGCCATCAGCTCGGCCTGGCGCGATGCGTACACGAGATAGCGATCGATCTGCCGCTGGAGACGACACCACCTGGTCATCAGCGACTTCGACCTCGTCGTCAGGATGTGCACGATCATGACGTGGCGAAGACCGCCACGGCCGAACAGACGCGTGAGCAGCGCGAGCGGGAGGCCCACCTGCTCGCCGTCGGTGAGGACGAGCTGGTAGCGGCGCCGATGGCGGAACACGTACCACGCGAGCGTCGGCCCCGGGCCGAGCAACCGGTACATCAACCCGGCGATCCGTCCGCCGTCGGCGACGGCGAGCGCCACGTCGACGACGTCGGCGTCGAGGCGTTCGGCGAGCACGCGATAGTCCGCTCGCGGCCGCCGCCCGGCCGCGACGTCGGCGTCAAGCTGCTCGGGGATCACGCCCGAGACCGTGAGCAGCACGGTCGGGCGATCACCCATCGGGCTCGAACTCGATCTCGATCAGCGAGGCCGGCTCCATCGTGATCCTCACGCGATCGTCGACGACGGTGGCCGTCGCCTCGGACTCGACGAGGTCACGCCCGTCGGTGCCGCCGATGGTCCACGCCCGCACCTCCGTCGGCGTGCCGATCTCACCGGTCGACTCGAGGAAGACCTCGGTCTGTGATCTGGCGTTGACGATGATGGCGTGCACCGATCCGTCGGAGCGGCGAGTCGGGTAGAGGGACACGCCCGACACCTCGCCGCTGGCCTCGACCGCCATCAGTTCGGGGCCGGCGTTCTTCCACACCTCGAAGGCGGTGAACACCGGGAACGGCTCGCCGGTGTCGGCGTCGACGAGCCCGTAGTCGGTGCCGCTGTTGGTGGTTCCGTTCGCCATGTTCCAGTGGTTGGCGATCGGCACCCCGGCACGCGCCATCTCGCCCAGCATGCCCGCGGTGAACAGGGCGTTGGCGGCCGACGGCATCGTCAACTCGGTGTCGCGCGACTCGCCCGACACCAGGTTGTACTCGGTCACCGCGATCGGGATGTCGGTCGCCATCGAGTCGCGGGCACGGCCGATCAGGTCCGGCACGCGAACGGGCGCACGCCCGATCGCGTCGTCGGTCGAGGGGCTCCGCTCGAACCCGTAGACGTGCAGGACGTAGAAGTCGATGTCGTCGCGAGCGGTGCTGAGCACGCCCTCGCCCCATCCGCTCCACGCGGTCGGATCGGGGACACCGACGGCCCCGACCTCGATGTTGGGATCGACCTCGAGCATCGCCGAGCGGACGGCGAGGTAGCCGTCGTGCTCGTCGTCCCCGATCACGTAGTCACGACCGTCACAGGTCCAGGCGTCCTCCCAGCCCGCCTCGAAACACCCCTCGCCGGCCGCCTCGGCGCGTGCGCCGTAGATCTCGTTGCCGAACTCCCAGAGCTCGATGCCCACCGGCTCGGGATGGCCGTTGAACGCGCGGACCTTGGCCCAGTCGCCGACGAGCCCCCAGTCGACGCCGTTCCGGTCGACGCCGAGCGGCCGCTCGTCGTCGACATCGGCGTTGAAGTAGGCGACCAGGGCGGCCGCGCCCTCGGCCGTCTCGTTCACCGACACCGTCCACACGCCCTCGAGCCCGGTCGCGGTGAGCAGTTGGGCGTACTCGATCGGGCGAACGGCCTCGAGCGAGAGACACCCGTCCTCCTGGATCAGCTCGCAGTGCGACCAGCTGTAGGAGTTGCTCCAGCTCCCGCCGGGCATGCGGATCGTCGTGACGCCGGACCGCTCGATGGCGTCGAGGAACCACTCCGACGTCAGCCGA
>JAUHYJ010000664.1 GCA_030425785.1 Acidimicrobiia bacterium
GTTGCAGCACGCGGCGAGGCGCGTCGTGGTCGGGCGGATCGGTCTCGAGGATCGCGCTGGGCCGTTGCCAGCGCTCGCCGGGCTCGTCCCGCAGCAGCCCGACCCCGGCGGCCGACGACCACGTCGTGGGGTCGGCGAGGATCTCGCGCACGAGCCCGTCGCGCCCGGTCGCCCAGCACTGGTGACGCGTCAGCCAGACGACCGGGCTGCGCTCGCGCAGCGCGCCCTGCACCCCGGCGACGTCGACCAGCGACGCGTCGGCGAACAGGTCGACGTCGACGGACGGGTCGTGGGTGTGGTGGGTGTCGTGGGGGTCGTGGGTCGGAGCGGGCATCAGTTCCTCAACAGCTCGGAGAACGGTGTGTCGCGGTCGGGACCGGGTTCGCGTGGCAGGCCGAGGACGCGTTCGCCGAGGGTGTTGCGCTGGATCTCGTCGGTGCCGCCGCCGAGCGACATGCCGCGACAGTTCAACACGTGATAGGCGAAGACGTCCGCGTCGACGTCACCGACCTCCCACGCCGTCGCGACGGCGCCGCCCAGTTCGTGCGCGAGCTGCGCGGCCCGACGACCCTGGATCGTGCGCCACAGCTTGCCGATCGACGGGTGGAGCCCGCGCTGCGCCCCCCAGGGGATCAGCCGCTCGCCCATGTAGACCGCTGCCAGCTCCTGGCGCACGTTCGGGTCGTCGAGGCGGCCCTGCTCGGTCGCCCGCTCGAGCAATGCGGTGAACGGCAGCGGCTGACGCCCCGCCTTCGACCGACCGCCATCGGCCGTCGTGGTGCCCCGCCCGAGCGACGAGCGCTCGTGCGCCAGCAACGCGACCGCCAGCGACCAGCCGCCGTTGACCTCGCCGATCACCCACTCGGCCGGCACCCGCGCCTCGTCGAGGAAGACCTCGTTGAACTCCGACACGCCGGTCATCTGCACGAGCGGCCGGACGGTCACGCCCGGTTGGCGCATGTCGATCGCGAACATCGTGATGCCCCGATGCTTCGGCAGCGACGGATCGGTGCGGGCGATGAGGATGCCGAGATCGGCGTGCTGAGCGCCCGACGTCCACACCTTCTGCCCGGTCACGATCCACTCGTCGCCGTCGCGTACGGCACGGCAGGTCAGCCCCGCGAGGTCGGACCCGGCACCGGGTTCGGAGTACAGCTGGCACCAGATCTCGTCCCCGCGCAGCGCCGGCGGCACGAACCGTCGCTGCTGGTCGACCGAACCGTGGGCGACGATCGTCGGGATCGCCATGCCGAGCCCGATGGCGAACATCGCATCCTCCGGCGGCAACAGCGGTCGGCTGACGCGGTCGAACGCCGCTGCGTGTTCGGCGGTGAGCCCCCGGCCGCCGATGTCGGTGGGGTAGGCCAACCCGGCGAGACCCGCTTCGGCCAGCAGGCGGCGATACGTGCGCCCGCGCTCGATGCGATCGGAGACGCCGGCGAGCCGATCGTCGATCGTCGCGTAGAACGCCTGCGTCGCGGCCTCGATCTCGTCCACACCGGTCACGGCGCCAGTCTGGTCGCACGACCGCCCGGGCGCCGGGTCGGCCGACGGCGACACCGTCTCAGATCGGCGGATCGTGCGTCGGTGACAATCTGTCACCAATTGTGTGACGGTCGCGTCGACCGTCTGGCACCGAGGGCGCCGGGTCGTTAGTCTCCGAGTCGTCCGGCGGGTGCGACATCGGTCACACTGTCCGGCATCCCGGGCGTGGGGCCCGGGTCACAGGGGACGACAGGGGGACGACACCGCATGACCGCGACGGCCGATGCCGCACACACCGATGCGGCTCCCACGGGCGATCTGCTCGTCGTCGACGACCTGCGCACGCACTTCACGGTGCCGGCGGGTGCGGTGCGCGCCGTCGACGGCGTGTCGTTCACACTGCGCCGTGGCTCGACCCTCGGCGTCGTCGGCGAGTCGGGGTCCGGCAAGACCGTGCTCTCGCGGTCGATCATGGGGCTCAACGTCTCGTCCAACGCGTTGACGACCGGGTCGGTGCGCTACGAGGGCAGCGAGCTCGTCGGACGCTCACGCAAGCAGATGAAGCAGCTGTGGGGCCCCGAGATGTCGATGGTCTTCCAGGACCCGATGACCTCGCTCAACCCGGTCGTCAAGGTCGGGCGGCAGCTCACCGAACACATGCGTCATCACTTCGGTACGAGCAAGTCCGACGCCAAGGCGCAGGCGATCGAACTGCTGCGGTCGGTGCGCATCCCCGAGCCCGAGCAGCGCTTCGACAACTACCCGCACGAGATGTCGGGTGGCATGCGCCAGCGCGTCTGCATCGCGATCGCGCTCGCCTGCAGCCCGAAGCTGCTCTTCGCCGACGAGCCGACCACGGCGCTCGACGTCACCGTGCAGCACCAGATCCTGAACCTGCTCGCCAAGCAGCAGCGTGAGCGCCACATGACGATGATCCTCGTCACCCACGATCTCGGCGTCG
>JAUHYJ010000665.1 GCA_030425785.1 Acidimicrobiia bacterium
ACCCTGCCCTGGTGGATCACGCCGATGTGGTCGCACAGCCGCTCGACGAGGTCCATGACGTGGCTCGACAGCACGACGGTGCCGCCGCCCGACCGGAACCGGTCGAGCATCGAACGCATCGTGCGAGCCGAGACGGGGTCGACACCTTCGAACGGTTCGTCCAGCAACAGCAGGCGAGGGCGGTGGAGCAGGGCTGCCGCCAACGCCGTCTTCTTGCGCATGCCGTGGCTGTAGCCCGAGATCGGTCGATCGGCGTCGTCGATCAGCTGGAGCGCGACGAACAACTGGTCGGCGCGCTGGGTCGAGACGTCGTCGTCGAGGCCGCGGAGGTCGCCCATCGTGCGGACGAACTCGCGGGCCGTCAGCCGCTCGAACAACTGCAGCGGGTCGAGCACGACGCCGGTCGCGGCGCGGGCGCCCTGCGTGTCGGTGCCGACGTCGTGGCCGCACACCTCGATCGAACCACCGTCGGGGCGGACCAGGCCGACGATCGACCGGACGGTCGTCGACTTGCCGCTGCCGTTCGGACCGACGAGACCGAAGCAGGTCCCGGCCGGCACGTCGAGCGTCAGTTGGTCGAGTGCCTGCTTGTCACCGAACCACTTGGTCAGCCCGCGGATGCGCAGCGGCGCATCGGCGAGGGGTGGTGCCCACATGGCACGACAGTCTGCCTGCCCGCCGGAGCGATCGAGCGCCGGCGGGTCGGCCGATCAGCCGACGACGACGCCGCCGTCGCAGGTGATGATCTCGCCGACCGTGTAGGCCCCGGCGCGGCTGGCGAGGAAGATCGACAGGCCCGCGATGTCTTCGGGCGTGCCGACGCGACCGCGGGGGTTCGTCTGCGCCAGCGAGTCCCAGTCGGTGTTGTCGACGTCGCCGCCACCACCGACGCCGGTCGAGAGCATCCACGTGGGGAACGGGCCGGGAGCGATCGCGTTGACGATGACGTTGCGGGGTGCGAACTCGGCAGCGAGCTGACGAGTCATGGCGTGGATGGCCGCCTTCGACGGGCTGTACGAGTAGGTCTGCAGCTTGGGCGGACGAAGCCCGTCGATCGAACCGATGTTGATGATGAGGGCCGGGTCGTCGGCCGACGCTGCGGCTTCGAGGAGCGGCATCAGCTGCTGGATGACGAAGAACGGGCCCTTCACGTTGACGTTGAGGACGCGGTCCCAACCCTTCTCGGGGAACTCCTCGAACGGGGCACCCCATGCCTGGCCGGCGTTGTTGACGAGGATGTCGAGGTGGTGCTCGCGCTCGCGCAGCGCCTCGGCGAGGGCCGTGGCGCCCTCGAGCCCGGACAGGTCGGCCGGCAGCGGGATGCACTCGCCGCCGTGGGCGTCCATCAGCCGCTTCGCCGTTGCCTCGCACGCGTCGGCCTTGCGGGAGCTGATGTACACCTTGGCGCCGTTGGCGAGGAAGCCGGCGGCGATCATCTCGCCGATGCCGCGGGAGCCTCCGGTGACCAGGGCCACCTTGCCGTCGATCGAGAACAGGTCGGAGATCTTCACGTGCGACATCCTGACCCGGATACCTCCGATGAGCACAACCGAGCCGTCCGGTAGCGTGTCTGACCCTGTGTCGGGGGAGATCTTTCCGGAGCTCGACGACGAGCGCGCGCGTCTGTCGTTCGCGCGCGCCTGCCGCGACGGCATGATCGAGCGGCTCGAGGCCGTCGATCCGTCGAGCTCGGCCGACGCGATCACGTCGGAGTACATCGAGATGACGGTGTGGGAGGCGCTCGACTCGCTGCGCTCGCCGGGCGCCGGCGACTTCTTCGGCCGGATCGACGAGCCGCACCCGTCCACCGCCGAGATCGAGCAGTGGTACATCGGCCGCCGTCACGTCGAGAACGACCAGGGCGAACCGGTCGTGGTCGACTGGCGGGCACCGATCTCGGCGCCGTTCTACCGTGCCACCGCGATCGACCCGCTGGGGGTGGTGTTCCGACGCCGGTTCACGATGGCCGACGGCGATCTGACCGCGTACCTCGACGAGCATCTCGACGACCCCGATGTCGACGGGGGCGTGGCGGCCGGCATCCCCGACCCGGTGCTGGCCGAGATCGGCGCCGCCCGCTCGGGTGCGATGCGCGAGATCGTCGCCACGATCCAGGCCGAGCAGGACGTCGTGATCCGCTCCGACATCGACCAGGCGCTGATCGTGCAGGGTGGGCCGGGCACCGGCAAGACCGCGGTGGCGCTGCACCGAGCGGCCTACCTCCTGTTCGAGCACCGGGCTCGCCTGGCTCGCGACGGCGTCCTCGTGGTCGGGCCGAACCAGGCGTTCCTCGACTACATCGCCAACGTGCTCCCGTCGCTCGGCGAAAAGGCGGTGCGCCAGTGCACGGCGCTCGACCTCTGCATCCCGAAGGTCGAGCTCGGCGGTGTCGACGACGCCGAGGTGGCGCGGTGGAAGGGGTCGCCCGAGCGACTCGCCGAACTCG
>JAUHYJ010000666.1 GCA_030425785.1 Acidimicrobiia bacterium
ACCGTGATGACGACGGCCCCCCGCACGCGCTTGTCGATGCAGTCGTCGATCGTCGCTTCGAGGGCGTCGGCGGGCACCGCGATCACGGCGAGCACGACGTCGTCGGCGATGTCGGTGACCGATCGGAACGCCGGAACACCGCCGACCGAGTCGTGGTGGGGCGTGACGGGGTACACGCGGATGTGCTGATTGCTCGCGACGTGCTTCCAGATCGTCTCGCCGACCGATGCGGGTCGGTCGCTGGCGCCGATGACGGCGATCGACGTGGGGAGCAGGAGCTGGGCGACCGCGCGCGAGTCGGCACGCTGCTCGCGTCGCTCGACCGAGTCGATGAACTCCGCCGTCTCGTCGAGCGAGAAGTCGATGTCGATGACCCCGGACTCGAATCGCCGGTGCACGGGCCAACCGGCCTTCGCGAACACCGACAACATCGCTCGGTTCTCGCCGAGGGTCTGAGCGGTGAACCGTTCGACGCCGTTGTCCTGCGCGACCGCCGCCAGGTGTTCGAGCAGCAGGGTTGCGATTCCCTTTCCCTGCTGGTGGTCATCGACCTGGAAGGCGACCTCGGCGTCGGTCCGGTTCGTCCACCGCTCGTAGCTCGCCCAGCCGAGGAACTCGCCATGCTGCTCGACCACGAACGCGGCCCGGTCGACGAAGTCGACGGTCGTGAAGCGCTCGAGCTCGTCGGGCGACAGCTCCGGCTTCGGGGAGAAGTAGCGGAGGTAGCGGCTGCGCGCCGACTGCCGCCGGTGGAACTCGTCGAGGGTGTCGGCGTCCGTGGGTTCGATCGGGCGGAGGAGCGCGCTGGTTCCGTCGCCGAGCACGACCGTCGAAGCCGGGATGTCGCTCACGACCACGAGCATGGCATGCGCCCGGACACTGCCGGGCACACGAGAGCGAGCACGGCTCATCGGTAGCCTGTCGGTGTGCAGGGACCGATCGGGATGTTCGATTCGGGGTTCGGCGGCCTGACGGTCGCCCGGGCCTTGATCGATCTGTTGCCCGCCGAAGACCTGGTCTACATCGGCGATACCGGTCGGTACCCCTACGGGTCGAAGCCGCTCGACGAGGTCCACGGCTATGCGATCGAGTTGGCCCGTTCGCTGGTGTCCGACCACGGCGTCAAGGCACTGGTCGTGGCGTGCAACACGGCCACGGCCGCTGGTCTCGACGACCTGCGCGACGAGCTCGACGTGCCCGTCATCGACGTGGTGGAACCCGGTGCCCGCTCGCTCGTGCGGGCGACCGTCACGGGTCGGGTCGGCATCATCGGCACCGTCGGGACGATGTCGTCGGGCGCGTACGTCGACGCGGTCGCCCGGACCGGTGCGCCCGTCACGCTCAGCCTCGCGGCATGTCCGGGTTTCGTGGAGTTCGTCGAGCGAGGTCAGACCACCGGGGACGAGGTCACCGTCCTCGCCGAACGACTGCTCGCGCCCCTCCGTGAGGCGAAGGTCGACGCGCTCCTCCTCGGCTGCACCCACTACCCGTTCCTCGCCCGGACGATCGCCGACGTGATGGGGCCCGACGTGACCCTCGTCAGCTCGGCGGACGAGACGGCGTTCGCGGCCCGCGAGCGACTCGGCGAGCTCGGCTTGTTGCATCCCGACGACCGCAGCGGGACACACCGGTTCCTGTCGAGTGGTGACGTCGAGGCCTTCCGAGAGCTCGGCGAGCGCTTCCTCGGACCGGAGTTGGCAGCGGCCGAGCGTTGGCTCCCCGGGATCACGACGTCATCATCGACGACATCATCGACGTCGCCATCGAAATCATCATCATCGACGACATCATCGACGACAAGGAGATCGGATCACCGATGACACGACCAGACGGACGCGCGGCCGACGAGCTCAGGCCCTTCCACTTCGAACGCGATTTCACCGAGATGGCGGACGGATCGTGCCTCGTCACCTTCGGCAGGACGCGGGTGCTGTGCACGGCGTCGGTCGACGAGGACGTTCCCCGTTGGATGCGCGGCAGCGGCACCGGCTGGGTCACGGCCGAGTACTCGATGCTGCCCGGATCCTCGCCCGAGCGGGTCGGGCGCGAGGCGGCCAAGGGGAAGCAGAGCGGCCGAACCGTCGAGATCCAACGTCTGATCGGGCGTTCGCTGCGGGCCGCGTGCGACATGAAGGCCCTGGGTGAGCGCCAGGTCCTCGTGGACTGCGACGTCCTCCAGGCCGACGGCGGCACTCGGACCGCGTCGATCTGTGGCGGCTACGTCGCACTGCACGACGCCCTGGCGCGGGTGGTCGGAAGGGGTGGCCTCGACCAGCACCCGCTCCACTCGTTCTGCTCCGCGATCAGCGTCGGCATCGTCGGAGGCAGTCCTGTCCTCGACCTGCCCTACGTCGAGGACAGCCGGGCCGAGGTCGACATGAACGTCGTGATGCTCACGCCGACCGCCGGCGGCGAGGCCCGCTTCGTCGAGGTCCAGGGCACGGCC